>CAZMUV010000049.1:0-27385 GCA_964569345.1 uncultured Maribacter sp.
CAAAAAACTTTATCCATTCTGCTTTGCCTAAAGGGGTTTGCTCTGTCCAGTCTCCATTGAACAAAACCGGGATGCCCGCTTTTTGCAGTAGCTCGTAGGTAGCATTGTTGTTGTCCATCGCAAAACCTACTATAGCATCGGGCTGCATCTCCAATATCATTTCGGTATTTAAGGTTTCGTTTTTTCCCAACTCTTTGATTTTTTCTTGGGAAATCAATTGTCTTGCCAGCATGGAGGAAATGTATTTGGTATCTGGGAAACCCTTTAATTTTTCTAAACCATCAAGTGCTTCCAAGGCAGGAATATGCGTTGTGGAAGTAACTACGAGGTTTTCCACGGGGGTTCCTATTATGGCGTCATAGTTTCCTTTGGGAGAAGGGTTTGACTCTAATACTTCTTTTGGTATACATGCGTAAGTGAAACTTTGGTTGGCATTGGGCCAAGGGCTGGTAACGGTAACTATAGGGAAATCTCCAGTATTGTTAATGGAAAAGCCCAAAGCATGCGTAACCGTATTTTCTGGTTTTACAGTATCTTTTTCTTCAGTTTTTTTTTCCTGCTTACAGGAAACCGAGGTGAGTATGTATAAAAAACAAATAACAAGAGTGAAACGTTTCAATAGCGGTGTATTATGACAAGGAAAATCCTTTAGTTGAACTGCAAAGTAACAAAAGTCATTTTTCATGGATTCAACATACCGTAATTTTATTGAAAATAAAAAATATGAGAAGCGATTCCAACATGTTAATTTATATTATTGGCGGCGTTATTTCATTACATTTTGTTGTCGGTTTTATCTGGCTAGCAATCAAAATGAATAAGAAAAAAGATAATAGCGCAGAGAATTAAGTTACTTTCGTAGGGAATTTAGGTTTGACAGGGTTATTGCAAGTATTGAAGCGCTGAAATAAGTTCAACGCAAGCAAGTTCAGCATAACGATGTCAATTAAAAGGGAATCCGGTGCATCAATTTACGAGATGCGAATTTAGAAGTACCAATTTTTACTTCAATTTAAAATCAAAACTCGTAATAGTATAATTCCGGAGCTGTTCCCGCAACTGTAAGTATATATCGATATTTTTCGGTATCCCATTCTAAAGGATGGGTTGTCTTTTCTTCATGCCACTGCTTGTGCCGAACTTGTTTCGGAACCTCTTAAAGAAGTTGAACGCTTCTAAATTAGAGCTATTGGATCAAGTCCAATACAGACGGGAAGGTTAAGGAACAAATTACGAGTCAGGAGACCTGCCAGATTCATAACATAAAAACGTTAAACCTTCGGGATAAGGGTTTACGGTTATGAAAAAGTACAGTTATATCATATTGTTATTATTGTCCGTAATGTGGCAAGCAGCCGCCCAAGATTTGCCCTTGCAAAAACTGGACGAGGTCGTGGTATCCGATATCCGCCTGCAACGTTACGCCGATGGGCATAAGGTTACCGTACTACAAGATAGTACGATTAAGCGCAATGGACTTTTTCTTACTTCGCTACTTAGTTTTAATTCTAATATCTATTTTAAGGAAAACGGTTTGGGCATGGTATCGTCGCCCGCGTTTCGCGGAACCAATGCCTCACATACTGCCGTGGTCTGGAACGGTATTAATATTAACTCTCAATTAAACGGGCAAGTAGATTTTAATACCGTAAATCCTTTTAATTATAGTTCTGTTGCTATCAGGAGTGGTGGTGGGAGCGTTCAGTTTGGTACTGGTGCCATTGGGGGATCCGTACATTTGAATAACGATTTAAAATTTGAAAAGCATTTAGACCAGCAGGTGTTTATAAGCTATGGAAGTTTTGATACCCGTAGTGTTAATTATAACAACAGCTTTGGAACAGGTCAGTGGTCTAGCAGTATTGGAGTAAATTATAATAGCTCAGATAACGACTACCGCTATCTGGAAACAGATGAACGCAATGTTAATGGCGACTTTGAACATGTAAATATAAACGCCAATGCAGGCTACATTATTAATGATAAAAATGTACTTAGAGGCTACCATCAAAGTTTTATTGGCGACCGAAACTTATCCGGGAATTTAGTAGCGCCTAGTCGCAGTAGGTACGAGGATACCCAGCACCGCACCCAACTAGAGTGGTCTAATTTTGGAACTAATACAATTTCTAGGTTAAAGGTGGCACACTTACATGAAGCTTTCAAGTATTACGAAAACAAGGATTCCGATGCATTTTCGGACGGTAGGGTCACTACATTGCTTGCCCGTTACGCTATGGATATAAAACTATCGGATGCTTTTCGGCTGAATTCTTTTTTGGAATACAATAACTTCAGCGCTAATGGCAGCAGTTTTGGAACACCCCAACGAAATGATTTGGCGCTAACCGCAGTTCTAAAACATACCATAACCACCAAGGCACGATACAATCTCAGCGTGCGACAAGATATTTCTACTGATTTTTCTGCGCCCTTGGTTTTTGCTTGGGCCGGAGGCTATGATTTTAGTGCGGCGTATCAGTTGCAATTGAACGCCTCCCGTAATTTTCGTATGCCCACTTTCAATGATCTGTATTGGCAGCCAGGGGGTAATCTTGACTTGAAGCCGGAAAACTCGTATCAGTTCGATTTAGGGCATCAAATTAAGGTCAATAAGCTATCCGTTAATCTAAATACCTATTATATCGAAACTAAAGATATGATCCGTTGGTTACCCAATACTAGTGGATTTTGGGCGCCGACCAATGTGGATGCGGTGCAGATATACGGGGTGGAAGCAGAGCTTGCGTTTAAAAAATCCATTGGAAAAGAACAAGAAATCGAGTTTAGAACGAATTATGCGTATACCGTTTCAGAAGATAAAGCCACCCAAGAACAGCTTATTTATGTCCCCTTGCACAGGGCAAACACTTCCCTTGCCTATAGTTTTAGCAATCTGGGACTGTTTTATCAACACCTGTACAACGGGTCTGTCTCTATAATAGGTGGGGAGTTAGACGGATATCAGGTGGCGAATACCGGACTTACTTATACCATAAAAACCCAAAACAGTTTGCAATACCGTTTTGGCATAACTGTGAACAATCTTTTTAATACGTATTATGAAAATATCGCTTTACGACCGATGCCTAACAGAAATATTCAAACCCAATTAGTATTAAATTTTTAGAAATGAGAACAAACAAATTAGTGATGATTGCAGCATTGGCCGGAATCCTTTTTACAGGATGTACAGATGATGATGAACCAGCTGCTTTGCCAGGTGTAGGTATTTCCTTGGTGGAAGAATCCGTAGGGGAGGACGCAGGAACGGTCTCCTTAACATTTACCACGACGAATACTTTTGCCACAGATGTGGAATTGAGTTACGAGCTAGGCGGGACAGCAACGGCAGATGCTGATTATACTGTAAGTCAAGGTACTTTGATTTTAGAAGCAGGAACTACTTCGGTTAATCAAAGCTTAAGTATTATTGACGATGCAGAGGTAGAAACAGATGAAACGTTAATTGTTACTCTTAAGTTAGTGGATGGTGCAACAGAATTTATTTCTAACAATAGTTCTGTAACCCTAACAATTACCGATAATGATTCCTTTGCGTATGAAAACGGAATTTTAGTGCTGCACGAGGGTAATTTCTTTGGCGGAAATGCGTCAGTTTCGTTTATAACAGAAGATTTGTCTACCACCACAAACGATATTTTTACCGAATTAAACGATATCCCTTTGGGAGATGTGGGTCAAAGTATGGGTTTCAATGATGACCTTGCTTACATCGTTGTCAATAATTCACAGAAAATCGAAGTCGTAAATAGATATACATTCAAATCTGTAGGCACTATCGATGCGGGACTTTTGAATCCGCGCCATATTGCTTTTACCAAAGGAAAGGGTTATGTGACCAATTGGGGCGATGGGACAGATGTAGCAGATGATTTTGTGGCTGTTATTAATTTAGAAAGTTTTACGGTGGAGAATACCTATTCTGTCCCTGAAGGTCCAGAAGCTATTGTAGCTACCGAAGATTTTATCTATGTAGCGCATCAAGGCGGATTTGGTCAGAATAATATTGTTACGGTAATTGACGCCAATACGAATACCATTGATAGTCCAATTATAGTGGCTGATAGACCAAACTCGATACAATTGATAGATGGGACCTTGTGGGTGCTCTCTGGGGGAAATCCCTCGTGGACAGGAAATGAAACTGCTGGGCAGTTGGATAAAATTGATATGATGACGAATACTATTGAAACGACCTTCGCTTTCGCACAAACGGAACACCCCGGAAATCTTTCGGTAGATGGTGACAACTTGTATTATTTGATGGATGGAAATGTGTTCAACATAAATTTAGCTGATACAGCGCTGCCCTCAACTTCAATACTTACCGGAGTGGCTTTTTATGGTATGACCGTAAATAATGGAAAACTATACGGTGCAGATGCCAAGGATTTTGCCAGTAATGGTACTTTGGAGATCTATGACTTAGGCACCAATTCTTTGGACGCTTCCTTAGAAGTCTCCATCATTCCAGGTGCTATTTACTTTAATGGTGCCTTTGAATTTTAATAAGACATTAGTATTGAAATCAAAAAGCAGCCTCAAAAGGGCTGCTTTTTATATGATTTGTATATCGTTTTTAGTAATGCGTATCATCTATCATTCGGTCGCTTAAAGGACCGAACATTTTTGAACTACTTATTATGTTTGCAGGTGTTTTAACTGTAAAGTCTCGTTTGCCGGTACCAGCGGTTATTTCTTGTATGGCCCTTGCTAATAAGGGTTCATTCTGGTCCCCTAAAATACCTAAATTTTCTAAATCTTCCTTCAATTGAACGTCAGGAACTAGTCCATCCGTAAAGTCTGAAAAACCTTCTGCGTTTTCGTTACGTCCTAATAAGGGTTGTATGGCCCATTGTACTTTTGGATTTATCTTATTTATTCTAGAAGGGGTATATAAATAAGAGTTTTCACGGTCGTCTACTAATGTAGTAGAAAATTCGTTTTTTCCCCGTGTTACATCTCCAATTTGTATCACGTCCATATATGGCTCTAGAGAATTAATTAATAACTCACTGGCAGAAGCAGAGCTAGCTGAAGTTAGTACGTACAATTTGCTCAATCCTAGAGAGTTTATAGTTTGGTTTCCCACTTTATCAGTAAAGTAAACTTCCAACCTGTCCTTGCTAAACTCAGGCTGTAGTTTTTCATTATATCGTTTTCTTAGAAATAAATCTTCAGTATTGGTGCCATAAATCATACTGGCCAATAAGCGTGTGGTATTTACAGAACCTCCAGGGTTGTACCTAAGGTCCATAACAAGATTGGTAATACCTGCTGATTTTAATCCTTCAATAGCAGCATAAAGCTCATCATCGTACTCGTTTGTAAACTGATTGTACATTAGGTACCCAATGTTCTCTCCATTTATTTCAAACGATTTTGAAATAAATACTGGATTTTCCGATAAGGCTTTTTCTTTTGTAAGTGTTACTTCTTTTCCGTTAGCAGCCACCTCACCATCAATAAATTCTGCCATATTTAGGGTATACTCATTATTTTCACCAAAAAGCAATGCTCTATAGTTGTCAATGTTCAGCGCTTGCCCGTCAACTCCGGTAAATAGTTCTCCCCTTTGGATATCCCTCGTAGTTGCATTTGAACCGGGAATGATATAGCGCACAAATCCAAAAATATTGTCGCTATCCTGAAACCGAACTAAGCCAAATTCCAGACCATTACTTCTAGAAATTCCTGAGAGGGATTGCGTAAGTATGGTATAATCTTCATTGTAAAAACTAAAACGATCCTCTACAAATTGTAATTTATTTTCAAAGAAGGCAGCAGGAGTATCTTCAGAATCCAAAAACGCAGTGTATTCCAGTCGTCCTTCGTTTGTATTGGTAAACCGATCATCTGCTAAGTCATCCACCTCTGCTTGCCAGAAGTACCAGTAGTTCATTGCTTTCCACATAAAATCCTGAACCTCCACACCTGCGTCAGGGCTTGGATTCACGGTTCCAGGGATAGAAAACGGTTCATCCTTGGAGCAGGAATAAATAAGGATAAAACTAAAAAGGTAAAAGAACTTTTTCATAAATAGGTTTGATACGTTTTATGGTAATTTAAGAGAAGTTTAAGCCTCAAAAATTATTTTATAATATCGTAATTAGATATTTCTCTGTAAGGCTTTCTTTGGTTAGAACTAGATATCGTTTTAATCTTTAGGGATTCCGGAACCAAGATATTTAAGGATTTACCAGTCACACCTGTTATTTGTTGAATGGCTAAATCAAGTAAGGGCTCTCCTTGTTCTCCTAACTGGCCTAGATTCCCTAACGATTCCAATAATAGGAAATCTGGTTGTAGTCCGTCTGTGAATTCCCCAAATCCGGCTGCGTTTACATTGGTACCAACTAAAGGCTGTAAAGCATATTTATGGTCTTCATCCGCACCCTCAAGGGTGTTAAAATCACCTCCTAGTACAATAAAGGGAATGGGTAAATCTGGTTGACCAGCCTGACTAAACGCTTGATCTGGATTATCTACCAAGGTAACGGAAAATTCATTTTTTCCACGGGTAATATCTCCGATATGCGTTACGGTTATATAGGGCTTTAAGCTATTAATGACCAACTCGCTGGCAGAGGCGCTATCATCTGTTGCAATAATATATACCGCATCTAGGTTTAAGCTGTTTAATGCAGCTCCCTCTATGTTATTAATAAATGTGTTTTCCGAGCCTAAAATATTTTGCCAATTTGTGTTCCATTGTTCACGAGAAAAAAGATCACCATTGAACTGTCCAGTAATCATGCTAGCTAATCTAGTGGCCGATTGTACAGACCCACCTAGATTGTAACGTAAATCTAAAACTAACTCGGATACACCTGCAGTCTTTAACTGGGAAAAGGCCTCATTGAGTTCGGTGTCAAAATTACTGGTAAAACTATTGTACATTAGGTACCCTATTTTGGTGCCGCTTACTTCTAAAATATTTACAATATGTACTGGGTTTTCGGTAATTTCCTGTTTTACTACTTCAATATTAATACCGTTAGGTGTTAATGCCTCCTCGGTCAATGTTGCAAAGTTTAAGGTGATTACATCAGGATTTAAAAGGTCTAGATTACTCGTGGTAATACTTCCTTCTGCATTTGTTTCGGCAAATAGTTCTGTGTTATTTACGGCATAAAAGATGTCACCTCTTTTTATGTTTTTTGCAGCAGCATCCGAACTATTGATTACGTAGCGTACTACACCAACAACTTTATTCCCACCTTCTGGAGGTCTTGTTAACGTAAATTCAATCCCATTGGTTTTAAAAACACCTGCGAAGGAATTGAAAAGGATATCATAGTCATCTACAATAACACTGAATCTGTCCCTTGGTGAACGCAAGGTCTGAAACAGTCCCCTTGGTGTTGCAAAATTATTTAAAAAGGTATGGTATTGAGTGGTGTCAGCAAATCTTTCGTTTCCTAGTTCCAATACTTCATCTTGCCATAAGTACCAACTATTCATAGACGTCCAGAGGAAATCGTTAATCTCATTCTCAAGTTCTACTGCTACTGTTTCTGCTTCTTCGATTATAGCGTCTTCATCATTTTTTTTACATGAATTAAAAACTACGCTAAACCCAAGGAACAATAAAAAATACTTTTTCATAACTACTTTTTTCATAGACGATTTAAGAAATTAAATATCAATAACTATTCCAAAAACAAGGTGCTTAGCTAGTTCATGTAATTTCATTCTTTTTTTTATATACGTCAAATTCCCTTTTAGGGATGTTAAATTTACCTTTATATGAAGTAAAAAAAAATTAATTGTAACAAAATTCGTTGAACTTCGTCTTCTTTTTGTAAACCATTAAGACATGTTTACAAACAACCAACAACGCATGAAACAATCGGAATTTTTAAATGTGGTAATGCCTTTTAAGGATAAGTTGTACCGGTTGGCTAAACGACTTTTAGTATCCAGTGAGGAAGCAGAAGATGCTACACAGGAGATTTTAATGAAGTTATGGTCCAAGAAAAATAAGATAGAAGGCTATAAAAGTGCGGAGGCTTTTGCCATGACCATGACAAAGAATTATTGTTTGGATCGTTTAAAGTCCAAACAAGCTAGCAACTTAAAATTAGTACATAGTAATTACAGTGACGATAGTAGTTCCTTACAACGACAAGTAGAAGCAAGGGACAGTATAGATTGGGTACAGCGGATTATGGAGGAGTTGCCAGAACAACAAAAACTGGTATTACAATTGCGGGATGTGGAACAGTATGACTATCAGGAGATTGAAGCTTTGTTGGATATGAAACCCACAGCAATACGAGTGGCATTGTCAAGGGCAAGAAAAACGATAAGAGAAAAATTAACAGAAAAACATAGGTATGGAATTGGATAACATAGAAAAACTTTTGAAAAAGTATTTTGAGGCTACCGCCACGGTAGCGGAGGAAGAAACCTTACGAATGTATTTTTTAAGTGATGATGTCGCACCACACTTAGAGCAGTATATGCCAATGTTTCAATATTTCTCTAAAGCTAAAGAAGAGCGCTATACCAAAAAGTTGCCATTACAGCCCAAAAGAAATATATACAGATGGGCATCGGTAGCTGCAGTAGCCCTTTTTACGGTAGGCGTGTACTTTAATACTAGAACTAGTGTAGTATCCGGAAGCTTGGAAGAAGAATACACGGCAGCCGAAATTGCATCCGCGCAGGAGGCGTTTGCTTTATTGGCCATGAACTTTAATAAAGGCACGGAACAATTATACCACTTGGAAGAATTTGAAAAAACCACCAATAAATTTTTAATCAAATAATAATAAACGAATATGAAAAAGATAGTAATAGTTGTAGTAATGATAGTTGCACCTTTTTTTGTGCAGGCACAGGACATTTTTGAGAAATATGAGGATAATGATAAGGTTACTTTTGTAGCTATGCAGCCAAAAATGTTCCAGATGTTGGCAAAAATGAGCGTAAACTCAGACGATCCCGAAGCAAGAGAGTTTTTTGATCTTGTAAATTCCATTAGCAGTTTTAAGGTAATTACCACGGAAGATGTATCAATTACAAAAGATGTTGACAGCTGGGTTACGAACCGTTTAAAAACATCTTCGTTTGAAGAGCTTATGCGGATTAGGGACGGTGGTTCTAATGTGAAGTTTTACGTGAAAGAAGGCAAAGATTCTGATCACGTAAAGGAACTTTTAATGTTCGTAACCGGAATGAAAGATATGGACATAGACCTTAACGGTAGGAAAATAGAAACGGTTCTGCTTTCTTTGACAGGGGATATAAATCTAAAATCGGTTTCTAAATTAACAGATAAAATGGACCTTCCCGGTGGCGATCAGTTGGGTAAGGCATCAAAAAAGAATAATTAAAATTAGTAATAGGTATTGTGAAGCAAGGTGTTGAAGCTTCGCGTTAAAAAAAGAATATCAATTCATCAATCTATAAATCATTCTTCCTAAAAATTATGGAAGTATTTAAAAACAACAATCATGAAAAAAGTAACATTAGTAATTGTATTCGCTTTAGTATCTGCATTCGGTTTTTCACAATCCATTTTTGACAAGTACGAGGATATGGATAATGTAGGATCGGTAATCATAAATAAAGGTCTTATAGAATTAGCGTCAAATCTAGGTGCTATGAGCGACGATGCGGATGCAAAAGAGTTTATGGAGGTAGCAAGTGGTCTTAACGGTGTAAAGGTTTTTATGACAGAGGACGCAACAGTATCTGCAGATATGGCTAAAACCGTTAAAAAATATCTAAAATCTTCTAAATTAGAGGAGTTGATGCGGGTAAAGGACAAAGATGTAAATGTAAAGTTCTACGTAAGGGATGGTAAAAAGAAAGATCACGTTAACGAGCTGTTAATGTTCATTTCTGGATTAGACAATGCTAATATCGGAAACCATGGTAGAAAGTTAGAAACAGTGCTTGTGAGTCTTACAGGCGATATCGATTTGAATAAGATAGCTACGCTTACGAATAAAATGAACTTGCCCAAGGAATTGAACGAGGCCGGTAAATAATCATATTTCTATAAAAAGAATTTCCATACTAATGAGTTACACCTCATTTGTATGGATTTCTTCATAGAATCACTTAAAATAGAAGCTCATGAGAATAATAATAAAAAGTTTAGTAGTCTTTCTAGCCATCGCACTTTCATCCTGTTCGTCTACCCAGAGTTTGCAGGAATATTATATAGACAGCAGCGAAAATCCAAATTTTTTAGCTTTTGATATTCCAACGAGTATCCTTAACCTAGATACTGCGGAACTGAGCGAAGACCAAACAATTGCTTACGAATCTCTTAAAAAATTAAATGTATTAGCATTTAAAAAAACGGTTGACAATGTAACCGCTTATAAGGCGGAGAGAACCAAGGTAAAAGCGATACTCGCCAACGATGACTATAAGGAGCTTATGAAAATGAATACCGAATTTGGCCGTGCCAGTATCAGATTCAAGGGAGCGGATGATGCTATTGATGAAGTAATCATTTTTGGTGATAATAAAGATAAGGGATTTGCTTTAGTACGTGTATTGGGAAAGAATATGAACCCTGCACATTTTGCTCAACTATTACAAGCATTGGAAAAATCTGACTTTAATGGAGAAGGTCTTGGAGATTTAGGAGACTTTTTTAAAGAATAGTTCTTCTATTTTAGCCCAACAAAAACCTATTGCAAATCTAACGCAATAGGTTTTTTCTGTTTTAACCCTAATCTTATTTGTCATAAATGTGACCTTCTGTTTATATTCGTGTCTTAAGGTATAGAATAAATAACACTAAAAACTTAGAAGACAATTATGGAAAATTTATCGATGGAAACAATAATGGGTTATGTAGAAAGCTACGGTGTACCTGTTATAAAGGCAATTCTTATCTACATTATCGGTTCTTGGATTATTAAAAGAGTAATCAAAGCGGTAAGAAATGTAATGACTAAACAGGATTACGATAAATCTCTCCAGAAATTTTTATTGAATTTAGCGAAATGGGCGTTGACTATATTCTTGATAATTACTGTAATTTCTACGCTAGGAGTAGAGACTACTAGTTTTGCTGCGGTAATTGCTGCTGCTGGTTTGGCTATTGGATTAGCATTACAAGGTTCTTTGTCCAATTTTGCAGGGGGCGTATTACTGATTATTTTTAAGCCTTATAAAATTGATGACTTAATAGAAGCACAAGGTGTTTTAGGCTCTGTAAAGGAAATAGAGATTTTCACCACCAAATTAATTACACCACAAAATAAGTTAGCTATTATTCCTAATGGTGCTATGGCGAATGGAAACATTGTTAATTATACCACAGAAGGTAAAATTAGAGTTGACACAACCGTTGGGGTAGATTATAGTTCGGATATTAAAAAGACGAAGGAAGTGCTTTTGGCCATGCTACAAGCGAACCCCATGGTATTAAAAGAACCAGCCCCAAGTGTAAATGTTGAGGAATTAGCAGATAGCTCTATTAACTTAGCGGTACGTCCGTTCTGTAAACCTGAAGATTATTGGACAGTATATTTTGCTACTATTGAAGGCACGAAAGAAGCCTTAGACAAAGCTGGTATCGAAATACCATTTCCACATGAGGTACAGATCAATAAATAAAAAGTTCATTTGTTAGAAGAGGAAAAGACCGCAATTTTGCGGTCTTTTTTTTGTTATAGCGATAAGTTCGCTAGCTAAACTAAATCTTATTATTAAATTCCCGTATAGTTACTTGGCGTAATCTGTTTTAATTCTGTTTTAATAGCATCCGAAACTTCTAAAGTATCAATAAAGTTTGCAATGGATTTTTGATTGATTTTTTCGTTGGTTCTAGTAAGTCCTTTTAGGGCTTCATATGGATTAGGATAGCCTTCACGTCTTAAAATTGTTTGGATAGCTTCCGCAACCACGGCCCAGTTGTTTTCCAAATCCTGTTCAAATTTTTCCTTGTTCAGCAATAACTTATTCAATCCTTTTAAAGTAGATTGAAATGCAATTATTGTATGGCCAAAGGGTACGCCAACATTCCTGAGTACCGTACTATCGGTTAAATCCCTTTGTAATCTAGATACCGGTAACTTCGCAGATAGATGCTCAAAAATAGCGTTTGCCATTCCAATATTTCCTTCGGAATTTTCAAAATCGATAGGGTTAACTTTGTGTGGCATCGCAGACGAGCCCACTTCTCCAGCTTTAATCTTTTGTTTAAAATAGTCCATGGAGACATAGGACCAGAAATCTCGGTTTAGGTCAAGTATGATAGTGTTGATACGTTTTAAGGTATCAAACAGCGCTGCCATGTGGTCATAGTGCTCAATCTGTGTGGTTGGGAAGGAATGTTGTAATCCTAGTTTTTCCTGAACGAAACTACTACCAAATGCTCTCCAATCAATATGTGGATAAGCTACTTTATGTGCATTGAAATTTCCTGTAGCACCACCAAATTTTGCAGCGCTTGGAATGTCGTTCAAAAGATTAAACTGTTCTTTTAAGCGAGTTACAAAAACAGCGATTTCCTTTCCAAGTCGGGTAGGAGAAGCAGGCTGACCGTGCGTCCGAGCTAACATGGGTATATTGGCCCATTCTGTTGAAAGTGCTTCTAACTTTTCCAAAACCTGAAAATACTGTGGCACATAAACGACGTTCATTGCCTCCTTAATAGAAAGCGGAATAGCTGTATTGTTTATGTCTTGGGAGGTTAATCCAAAATGTATAAATTCCTTAAAAGGAGAAAGGCCAAGGGTATCAAATGCCTTTTTTATAAAATATTCAACAGCCTTAACATCGTGGTTGGTTGTTTTTTCTATGTCTTTAATTGCTTGGGCATCCTTAGTGTCAAAATTAGAATAGATTTCCCTAAGGGCCGTAAATTTTGAGTGATCAAAGTTGGAAAGTTGGGGTAAGGGAATCTCGCATAAGGCAATAAAGTACTCAATCTCTACTTGTACTCTATACTTTATAAGTGCTTCTTCAGAAAAGAATGGAGCTAAGGGTGCCACTTTGTTTCTGTAGCGACCGTCGATAGGGGAGATGGCATTTAATTCGTTCAGGGACATACTCTTATGATTGGTTTGTGTTAAAGCAGGCAAAGATACTTATTACGAGCGCAGTTTAAAAGTAAGGGGCAGAAGAGTTTATAAAATTGTTATCTGTTATTTCTACGGTTTTAGTCGGCCTATTATTTTTAATGTCATTCTGGCACGTGCTTTATAGGCAGCACTACCTTTAGCGTAGTCTTTCTCTAAGATGATTTGCAACTCTGGGTGTATCCAATCATATGTTCGCCCTAGTAAAACTAAAGTGGTCATGGAATACGCTTTAGCCGCTACTTTATGATCGCCAATGAGCCAATCAAAACAAACAGCTGCTATTCTTTCTAATTGTGAGTTGGTTACATGTTGTTGACTTTTATTTGGTGTTTTAGAATAGTAGGCAATTATAAGAAGTTCGCAAATTTTTGCCATGGGTCTGACTGCCGAATCTAGGTGTACTCTATCTAAAAGGGCCGTGAAACTATCTAAATGAGGAAATAGGTAGCTTAACTCTTTTCGGATAACACTTTCCAGAATCCAGCTAGCGCGGCAGCTAATAGGATCCTTAATTTTACCGATTATGGCTAGCAGCGTTTTAATCAAGCTTGGTTCGCCCAAGATGAAATCGGCCATTTTACTCCGTTTTTCCCTCGTGTGATCTGTATATTCAAGTTTGATGTATAATTCTTTTTCTGTCATTTACGGTTTTCAAGGTTTTTTACCTTAAGAGTGGTATACAATGCATTCTAATTGTTCGATTTATCTGCCTATTCACCAACGAACTGCATTGTAGTGCTATTCAGTGACAGGGAAGTTTTGGATCATCAAAACTTCTTACGTTTACTATGCAAGTAATACCTTCACCAACTTAGGAACACCAACAGCAGCTGTTGATGAAAATATGATCAAATTTTTTCTATTATGTCTTGAAATGGAAGGCTTTGGGTCAATAAAATAAATGGGAACATTGTCTTCAACAAAATCGATTAAGCTTGCTGCTGGGTATACCTTCATAGACGTTCCAATAATGATAAGGATATCTGCTGTTTTAGTGATTTCAACCGCTTGGTCTAGCAATGGGACAGCTTCTCCAAACCATACGATATGTGGCCTCATTTGACACCCTTTTTTACATACATCTCCTTGTACGATATCTTTTGTCCATGGAATTATTTCATTTTCGAAAACCGTACTGCGGGCTTTTAAGAGTTCTCCATGAAGATGTAAAACCGATTCACTCCCTGCCCTTTCGTGAAGATCGTCTACATTTTGGGTTATGATACTAACCTTAAATTTTTCTTCTAATTTCACTAGCGATTGATGGCCGGCATTGGGTTCTACATGCAACAATTGCTTTCGCCTTTGGTTATAAAATTCTAATACTAATGCGGGGTTATTAGCAAAACCTTCAGGCGTAGCTACTTCCATTACGTCGTGTCCTTCCCACAATCCGTCTGTATCTCGAAAGGTTTGCAGGCCACTTTCCGCGCTTATTCCAGCGCCTGTTAAAATTACGATATGCTTCATTTTATCTAATTTCCCCTAAAAATATACTTTTTATTATCTTGGTTTCATGGAAGAAACACAACTTTTGACCTATTTAGAGGATTTTATTTCAGAAGAACGTCGGGAGCGCTTTATTACAGTGCTAAACAAACGTACCAAATACATTACAGTAGCCTTGGAAGATGTTTTTCAAATGCACAATACTAGTGCTGTCATCCGGAGTTGTGATATTTTTGGTGTACAGGAGGCGCACTTGATACAAAACCGAAATGCGAACGAACTGGATAAGAATATTGCGATGGGGGCACAGCAGTGGGTAGATGTACATCGACACAAGAACACAACCGATTGCATTAAGGTACTTAAAAACGAAGGATACCAGATTATAGCAACAACGCCCCACAACGATTCCGTTTTGTTGCAAGATTTTAAAATCAAGGATAAAGTGGCCCTGTTTTTTGGAACGGAACGTGACGGTTTAACCACAGCTGTTTTAGAACAGGCAGACGGTTTTTTAAAAATTCCTATGAAAGGTTTTACAGAAAGTCTGAATATTTCCGTTGCTGCAGCGATTATCCTGCACGAGATACGTTATAAATTAACACAGGTAGATGTGCCTTGGCAACTCACGGAATCCGAGAAATTATTAAAACGTTTAGAATGGACCAAGAAATCTATCAAAAGTATCGACAACATAGTGGAACGTTATAAAAATATAACTTAAGTCGTAACTATACTCATACCTGTAGATTTAAAATATGACTTTTATAGGACCTTTTTAAGACTATAAAAGTATCTGCGCTGTAAACTGAAATCTACTTATTCTTTCAATTCCAATAAAGCGATATCAAAATCGTTATCTAAGATTATTTTCCCTTTTGCAACTACTACTTCAGTCTCGGAATAGGTGTCGAATAGGGTAGTGCCGTCACCGAAAAATCCTTTCACCGAGAGCGACTTTTTACCTTTTGGTAAGTCTAGACCAACCACAACTTTGTCCTTGTACTCGTCCTTGATGTAAGTTCTGCTGAAGACATAGGGTGTTTTTGATAATCTTTCGTGTTTTCCAGCTCCTATTGCAAGATGGTTGTTTCTAAATGTCCCTAGTTTTTGCCAGTGTGCAAGCGTGTTTTTAGTTTGCGTTAAGCTCTCTAATTCTTCCCAGTTCATAAAGGAACGTAGGGTCGCGTCTCCTTGCGTACTATCTATGACAAGGCGTCTAGCTGTTTCGTCACCGTAGTAAACTTGTGACGCACCGGGAGTCAATAAAAGTACATTTGCGGCTCTTATAGGGTCTTTTCGTTCTTGATCAAAGGGTTGGCCATCATCATGGGAGGTGAGGTAATTTACAACACTTTTGTTCTTCAATTTCGTATGTAGTAGTTTGCTGTATTTTGTAAATATTTTATCATAGCCGTTTAGGGCATCGTTCTTTAATTCAAAATTGATAAGGCTGTGAAATCCATAGTCAAAATAGTCCACTTTTTTATCACCAAAATCAAATTTCCGTCCACCTGAAATCCCGTAATTATAAACTTCACCAACCATATAGAAAGGAGTGTCATCCAAGGTATACTTTGGATTTTTCTTCTTCCATATTTCAAAGGAATAGGATGCCTCCTTATAAAGTTCCGCCCATGCATTTTCGTTCACATGCTTTACGGTATCTACCCTAAAACCGTCAACCCCAAATTCGTTTACATAATCAGTCAACCACTTAATAATATAGAATCTAGGAGCCCTAGGATATCCTGTTCTGTCAAAAAACAGCTGTAGTTCATCTAATTCTGCGCTTAGTCTTCCTTCTTTTTTCCATTTTGCCATTAAGGCGTCTGGAAGTTTCACAGGTTTATTAGAAGCTGTAAGAATATCCGGAAGGTTGTCTACAAGGGTGCAATTAGTGGTGTTATCGTAGGCAGTGAATTCACAGGTAGGGTCTGTAATTACCCACTCTTTCGGCCATACTGAATCTTTTTCCGTTACCGGTCCGGTATGGTTCAGTACCACGTCCAACAATACTCTTATTCCTTTTTTATGTGCACTTTGTACCAATGCACCTAAGTCCTCTTTTGTGCCAAAATTTGGGTCCATAGCGGTCCAGTCGCTGGCCCAGTAGCCATGGTAGCCGTAGGTGTTACCGGTAGCTTCGTCGGTATCGCCATGTATTTGCTCAACCACGGGTGTAAACCAAATGGCATTTATACCTAAATCACTAAAATAACCCTCTTCTATTTTCTTTGTAATGCCTTGAATATCACCACCCATAAAACCTCTTAGTTTTCCGGTGGGGTTGCTGCGATCAAAGTTAATATCGTTGTTTGGGTTTCCGTTGTTGAATCTGTCCGTTAGTAAAAAATAGATATTTGCACCGTCCCACACAAATGGCAACTGTTTTTTAACTTCCACAATACTATCCCTTACAACCATAGTCAAAGTAGGCTGCTCTTTATTTTCGGACTTACAAGAAGCTATAAGTGAAATTAAGGTAAGTAAGGTAAGTAGGTATTTCATGAGCATTCTATTTGCTCTAAAGCTATAAAATGCAAATGGAAATGAAAAATTTTATTTTCTACGGTTCAATACTTTAAACTCCTCATAGCAACTACTTATGGCATCTAGAATTTGAAGGTCGTTTGCGGTGATGATAAAGGACTTGGAGTAGTTACAGTTGTTTAAAATATCTTGAATATCAACTTTCTCTAACTGTAAAAATTCAGTTAAAGTTTCGCGGTCAAATTTTGAGGCCAATAGATTTCGGATTTCTTCATCCTCTTTCATTTGACGTAACTTTTGCATTTGAGCAGGTTTTTTTCCAAAAAGATTACGAAGCAGGTCTGCAGGATTCAGTATGGCGCCAAGTACTTTAGTAACTGCACTTGGGTTTTTGTTTCCCCCTTCGTAAGCCACAGATAAGCCGGATATACTGTATTGATACGCGTTATTTATCGGAAGGTTCTTTACGTCTATCTCTAGATAGCCCGTAAGCTGGTAAGGCCTCACGATTACCTCTTCCAACGCATAGGCAAGCTCTGTTAGGGCAATTTTAGTATCCTCGAATTTGAACATATCGTTCGTTACTCGAATCTTTTGGGATTTAAAACCAAGAAAAGAAAGGTAAAGCGTATCGTTTACAGCGGCCGTAATCGAAAATTCTCCCTTTTCATTGGTAATGGTGCCTATAACTTGGTTCAGGTTGACCACATGAACACTTTCCATACGAACATCGGTCTGGGCGTTTACGACAATTGCACGAATATCTATGTTTTCTGGCGTTTCTTGTGAAACGGCCCAAATTGATATAAAACAGAAAAGAAAACCTAAATATTTACCCATAAAAATCCTACGCTATGTGTTGCAAGCTACAAACAAACCAAAAAAAATACGCCGAAGCGTATTTTTTAATATACAATTAACTAAAAGAAATCACCTTTTCTTTTCTGGCTTCTTCTTTTTCCAGAGTTAGGGCTTTCAGATTTACTTCTTTCCCTGCTTCTTCCTTTGCTAGCACCACGGTCATCATCTCTGCGACTACTACCGCTTCTTTTTCCTTTGAAACCGCCGCCGCCGCCAAAACTACTGCCACCGCTTCTGCGTTTACCGCCTCCGCCACCACCAGGGTTTTTAGAAACCTCAACATTTACAAAACGACCATCTACTTTGAATTCTGTAAATGTTCCTAATATTTTCTCGGTAACTTCAGCATCTGTATTAAAAAAAGAAAAACTTTCTTTTACATCTACCTTGAATACATCGTCTTGACCAAGACCAGCTGTGTCCCTAAGGAAATCTTTTAAAGACATCCAATCATAGCCATCTTTCTCACCAATATTAATGAAATAACGTACAGATCCACTTGTTGGTGTTTCGCCACCTCTTCTACCATCACTTCTTTCACTTCGTTCCCCTCTATCTCTTCCGCTGTCAGAAGAGTTTAAGTCCTTTGACTTATTATAATAGGTTGAGAATCTTGTAAATTCAGCAGATATTAATTTTTTTATAAGTTCTTCGCGATCTATTCCTTCTAATATATCATTGATAGCGGGTAAATAGCTGTCAATATTTGAATTAGTTTCTGTATCCTTTATTTTATTTGCTAAGTGATGTAATTGAATACCACAAATTTCCGATCCAGAAGGAACTTTTTTCAATTCAAATTTCTGGTTAATCTTATTCTCAATAGCCTTAATCTTACGTTGTTCACTGCGTGTAATAAGAACCATAGAAATACCAGATTTACCAGCTCTACCTGTTCTACCACTTCGGTGCGTATAGGTTTCGATTTCATCAGGCAATTGGTAATTTATGACGTGAGTTATATCATCAACATCAATACCACGAGCAGCTACATCGGTAGCAACTAACATTTGAATTTGCCGCTTACGAAAAGAATTCATCACCAAATCACGTTGGTTCTGACTCAAATCACCATGCAGAGCTCCAGCATTGTATCCGTCCTCAATCAAGTTTTCAGCAACTTTTTGTGTATCACGTTTCGTTCTACAGAAAATAACTGAAAATATATCTGGATTGGTATCGGCCAACCTCTTTAAAGCAGGATAACGATCTCTACCACCAACAACATAATACTCATGTTGTACTGTTGATGCTCCAGAATTTTTAGCACCTACAGTAATCTCTTGTGGTGAATGCATGAATTTTTTTGCAATAACCGAAACTTCCCTAGGCATAGTTGCAGAGAACAGCCATGTAGATTTTTCATTAGGCGTGTTTGAAAGAATATCTTTAATATCTTCCATAAAGCCCATGTTCAGCATTTCATCTGCCTCATCAAGGATACAATAATCAATCTTGGAAATATCCACAAGACGTCTACTGATCATATCTTTCATTCTACCCGGTGTCGCAACAATAATTTGCGCACCTCTCTTAATCTGTCTTGCTTGGTCAGTAATACTAGCACCACCATATATGGCTACTACATTGATATTGCGTTCATATTTAGAATACGCTTGCATTTCTTTGGTAATCTGTAAGCACAACTCACGTGTTGGAGAAAGAATTAATCCTTGAGTGGTTCTGCTATTACTGTCTATTTTTTGAATTAAAGGAAATCCAAAAGCTGCCGTTTTACCGGTTCCTGTTTGTGCAAGAGCCACTAAATCGGTCTCACCTTCTAATAAAATTGGGATGGCTTTTTCCTGTACTTCGGATGGGGTTTCAAAACCCAAATCCGCAACAGCATCTAATAAGGACTTTTGGAGTCCTAGTGCTTCAAACTTTGTCATAATATGTTATACTTAATCGCAAATAAGAATGTTACTTAGAGCGATTATCGTTTATAACCTATTAGACTCAGTGCAACACATGCTATACCAGCGGCGTTAATTTGGCGGCAAAGGTACTGCTAATTAATGAGATGGAATAATTTATTATAATTAGCCTTTTTAAGGTGCAAAGCTATAGCCATATAACGACATGATAACTCCTGTGATTCCTGATAAAATCATAAGTATAATGAAGGTTTTTTGAAGCTTGGGGTTGTCATATATAATAATGCAGACTGCACCAAGTACGATACTGATTTGAAAGAAAAGCATGGCTAAATCAAATTTTTTGGTTGCAATGTCATATTCATTCGCTAAAACTTCCCATTCCTTTACGCCTGTAATTTTACCCATTTCTCCGTCTAGATCCTGTACCCAGTTTGCTTCACCTACTTGTTTAGAGCCTAATAAAATTTCTGTTTTCTCCAAAGCGTATTTTTCAATATTCTGTTTAACGGAATTTATTTTGTTGTGTATTATAGGTTTTTTTTCATCTAGCACCATGCCGCTTTCCAATAACGCAGTGAGGTAATCGAGTTCACTTTCTTTAAGACTTTCCTTGATGCTCTTGGATTGGTACCAACTGGAGTAGTTGACAACTCGGTTATGAGCAATCATCATCTCTTCTTCTAGTTCGCCGTTTACCATTTGGGCTATGGCCATTAATGCGGCAAAAAAGGCGATAAGAACACCGCCAATGGCTTCTGCCCGTTCGGAGGCTACGGATACTTCTACGGTATCGTTGTTTTTTTTAGATGTTAGCATTTGTTTTGTTTAAGTACGCTATGAGTTTTGAGAATGCCTTTCCTCTATGGCTTATTTTGTTTTTTGTTTCTAGGGGTAGTTCTGCGAAGGTACGATTGTGGCCGGCAGGTTTAAATATTGGGTCATATCCAAAGCCGTTTTCACCTTTCTTTTTTTTAGTAATGACCCCTTCTGCGGAACCTTCAAAAAATAATGTCTCCCCCTCTATATTTAGGGCAATATATGTGCTAAAGTGTGCTGCTCGATTTTTCTTATCTAACAAGTTTTTTAGTAACTTTTTCACATTGGCATCTGCACCGGATTCCACACCGGCATAACGGGCTGTGTAAACACCGGGCTCGCCATTAAGTGCGTCTACCAACAGCCCGGTGTCATCTGCAAAGCAGGGTAGATTATAGTTGTTGGTAACATAGTCTGCCTTTAGTTTTGCATTTCCTTGAAGCGTATCTGCAGTTTCCGGTATTGCCTCTGTACAACCAATATCTTGTAAGGATACCAATTGAATATGGTCTGGGACTAAGGCTTGTATTTCTTTTAACTTATTCTGATTATGGGTGGCGAATACGAGTTTCATTGAAAATAATTTAGGGGCTGTTTTAGTCGTTAACAGCTTCAAAAATAGTAATTTTATAAAATGGAATTAAAGGTACCCCCAGTTATTGTCTTTTTGGTTTTTGTTTTAGGCATGTACCTTTTAAGTACCTTTCTGCCATTTGGCTTTTTTGATTTCTTTGGAAGGTTACCTTTAGCTAAGATTCTCATAGGAGTCGCGGCGGCTATTGGGTTGGTAAGTCTTGTTCAGTTTTTTGTATCAAAAACCACAGTGAATCCCAATACACCCGACAAAGCCTCTAGTTTGGTTACCAATGGCTTGTATACTTTCTCTAGGAATCCAATGTATCTCGCGATGTTATTACTGCTTCTTGCGGTGGGACTTTTTTTTGGCAACGCATTTAACACATTAATAGCAGCTGGATTTGTGGGTTATATGAACCGTTTTCAAATAGTTCCTGAAGAGCACATCTTATTGGATAAATTTGGTAAAAAGTATACGGAATACCTAACGAAGACCAGAAGGTGGTTTTAGATTTTGAGTATATTGATTCTTACGCTTATAGTTTAAAATATTACTCATTTGACTTATTTTTTAATATATTAGCATAATAGTTAATTATTATGATAGCAATTATTACAGGAGATATCATTAATTCGGAAAACCATTTATCAGCGGAATGGATAGGCGGTTTAAAAACCTACTTTAATCGATTTGGGCCCGCACCAATGCAGTGGGAAATATATAGAGGGGACGAGTTTCAGTTAAAGGTTACTAGTGAGAGTGCCTTACTATCTGCAATTCAAATAAAGGCTTTGCTAAAATCGGTAAAAGGGTTGGATGTTAGAATGGGAATAGGAATAGGTCTGGAGACCTATGTTGGAACAGGTGTGAGCGAGTCTAACGGTTCTGCACACCAACGCTCTGGCCGTAAATTTGAATCCCTAAAAGAAAGTAAGGTAAATCTGAGTATCGCAACAGGCAGCGAATCGCATGACCTTACCCTAAATCTTATGCTGCGTTTGGCCTTGGATTTTATGAACAGCTGGAGTGTAGTGTCTGCAGAGATTGCCCTCATGGTACTGGACAACCCGGCAGCTTCCCAAAAGGACATTGCCCAAAAATTAGGCATAAAACAATCCGCCGTGAGCCAACGAATAAAAAGAGCGCGATTGGATTTGGTCTTAGACCTCTTGGCCTATTATCAACACGTAATCGGAGATGTATAACGTATGGTGATTTTTGTAAAATTAGTACTGGCCCATTTAATTGGGGATTTTATGCTACAGCCTTTAAAGTGGGTGATTCACAAGGAGGCAAACAAGATAAAATCAAAATACCTTTATCTTCACGTACTCATTCATTTTGCCCTGTATGTTTTGGTTTTATGGGACTTTACTCTTTGGAAAATAGCGGTCATCTTAGCGTTATCCCATCTCTTGATAGATCTGGCAAAACTATATGCTAACCCATGGTTCAAGAACAAGAGCATACCTTTTTTTATAGACCAAATTCTACATATTCTAGTCCTTTACGTTTGTTCCTATTATACGGAGTTACCAGAGCACTTTATTTCTCTATTCGAAAACTTAAATTGGCCCTTGGTCTTGGTCGTGCTGTTCGTTACTTCCCCATCTGCAATTATCATGGGAAAGTTACTAGAACCGATGTCAGGCCAAATAAATACAGACCATAAATCGCTTCCTAATGCAGGTAAATATATAGGTATTATAGAGCGTTTATTTGTGCTTGTATTTATACTATTAGGTAGGTGGGAGGCTATTGGTCTTTTGATTACGGCAAAATCCGTATTCCGCTTTAACGACTTAAAAGAAAGTAATAACAGAAAGCTCACGGAATACATATTAATAGGAACGCTCGTAAGCTTTGGGCTGGCTATTCTTGCAGGATTATGGTATTTGAATCATATTGAAACAATCGGCTGACTTTGTTTAAATTCTTTAAAGACTTTAGCTATTATTTTTGAATTTTAACCAATGGCGGCACTTTTTGTTTTATTTGACGTTTAAGATATGGTTAAAGGGATATAATTTTTATTTTTGACCAATATTTAAGTTTCAGTATTAGGAATCAAGAAAAAGCAATTTTTTGATATTAAGGGATAAAAAATAATGATTGCAACAGGAAGAAAATACGTTTTTGATTTCGATAGCACCTTAACAAGGGTTGAGGCCCTTGATGTGTTGGCAGAACTTACACTTCAAGGAAAATCGAACAAAGACGAAATTATAGCCGAAATCCAAAAAATAACCAATCTTGGTATAGACGGGGATATTTCGTTTACCGAATCCTTAGAAAGTAGGATTAAATTATTAAATGCCCATAAAAATGATTTGGAACACTTGGTTAGCGAGCTGCGACAAAAGATTTCAAAATCCATAGCATCAAATAAGGAATTTTTCGAGAAATATGCAGATGATATTTATGTGATTTCCTGCGGATTTAAAGAGTTTATAGACCCTATAGTTAAAGAATACAATATTCCTTCGGATAGAGTGTACGCAAATACTTTCAAGTTCGATGACGCAGGTAATATTGTAGGTTTTGATGAGGCCAATGTACTTTCCCAACATAACGGGAAAATACAATGCCTTAAAGACATGAAGCTAGAAGGAGAGGTACAAGTAATAGGAGACGGTTATAGCGATTATGTTATGCGAGAGGCAGGCATCGCAGATAAGTTTTTTGCCTATACAGAGAATGTACACAGGGACAAGGCGGCCGACAACGCGGATCACATTACCCCTAATTTAGATGAATTTTTATACCTAAACGATTTGCCAAGAAATATATCTTACCCCAAGAACAGAATCAAAGTCCTTTTATTAGAAAACGTGCATACTGCCGCATTCGAGAACTTATCCGAAGACGGGTTTTCAGTAGAGTTAGTTAAACATAGTTTACCAGAAGAGGAACTTATAGAAAAAATAAAGGGTGTACATGTGTTGGGTATACGGTCAAAGACCCAGGTAAGCCAAAAGGTGCTCGAAGCTGCCGATAAATTATTGGTTGTGGGTGCATTTTGTATCGGTACTACCCAAATTGAATTGGAATATGCCAAGAAAAGAGGCGTTGTAGTCTTTAATGCACCTTACAGCAACACGCGGTCTGTGGTAGAGTTGGCTATTGGGGAAATTATTATGTTAATGAGAAGTGTATTCGCCAGAAGTTCTGAGCTACATAAAGGCCAGTGGCAAAAAACAGCAACTGGATCTCGTGAGGTTCGCGGTAAGAATCTGGGTATTGTAGGTTATGGGAATATTGGTAAGCAATTATCAGTATTGGCCGAGGCAATTGGTATGCGTGTTTATTACTATGATGTAGAGGATAGTTTGGCGCTTGGAAATGCTAAAAAGTGTAATACCTTAGAAGATTTGTTGAATATTTCTGATGTGGTAACGTTGCATATCGATGACAACCCTGCCAACAAAAACTTTATTGGCGAACGGGAAATCAATCAAATGAAAAACGGGGTAATGCTAGTGAATCTTTCTAGAGGGTTTGTGGTTGATATCGATGCCTTAGCAGCAGCTTTGGAGAGCGGTCAGATAGCAGGTGCTGCAATAGACGTATATCCAGAGGAACCGATAAGTAACGGCGATTTTATAACCAAATTACAAGGGTTTCCTAACGTGATATTAACACCGCATGTTGGAGGTAGTACGGAGGAGGCGCAACGGGATATTGCAGATTTTGTACCTAATAAAATAATGGATTATATCAATTCTGGAAACACGGTAGATGCTGTCAACTTCCCCAATATTCGCCTCCCAAAACAAAATAAGTCGCACCGGTTTTTGCACATCCATAAAAACGTACCTGGTATTATGGCAAAAATCAATAAAGTGTTGGCCGAGTACGAGCTTAATATCTCTAGTCAGTACTTATCCACAGACAATGAAGTAGGCTACGTTATTACAGATTTGGATAAGGAGTATAACAAGGAAGTTATTAAAGCGCTTAGAAAGGTTGATAACACGATTAAGTTTAGAGTACTTTATTAGTCTTTGTCCTAAAAAATTTAAGTTGGGCCATTGCTTTGCCTGACTTCTTATTGTGCTAAAAATCGCTTTTCACAACCATTAATAAGCAGCTTACCACAAATAATTTATTAGTAGTGCTGAAAGCATTAAAATTGTAGGAAATATCTTTATAATTTTTAATGTTTAACATTTCAGTTTTTAATAAACAAATTGGTAAATATTACCTACTGGTAGCCACCATTATTGTGTTAACATTGGTTATACAATCTATCACACAATATTCTTTACAAAAACAAGCACGTACTGCCATGCTTATAAATGTAGCAGGAAAACAGCGAATGTTAGGACAGAGAGTGCTGACTAACTTCTATGAGTGTCGCTTATTGAAATGTAATTATGCAGATATGAAGCTTGGGCTAGAACGCTTATATGCTACAAACCTTGCGCTACAAGATGGAGATTCTAGATTAGAACCTTTGGAAGATCCGGAAATTCAGAAAAATTTTGATAAGTTGGAGGCAGATATAAATTATATACACGCTAGTTTACAGAACTCGGACAGTCTAGAAACAATTTCTTTTGAGAGCTTGTCGAGTGCCGTGGGTCGGTTTATATCAGTCATGGATACGATTGTATCACAATTTCAAAAGAAGTCAGAAGATGATATTAGAACATTAATGATTGTAGAATTGGAACTTGCTGCATTATCTATTTTGATTATTCTATTGGAAATTATTTTTATCATAAACCCCGCGATAAAAAAAATAAGCTTTCAGAATAAGAAACTAAAGGAGATTTCTTGGCATCAGTCCCATGCATTTAACTCGCATATAAAGAATATTAAGGATTTACAACATGTTTTGAAAATTGAGAAAAACATGGATTATAAACAGGAGCTTCTAGACTGTGTAATGGATGAACTCAACAATTTGGAACAAGTCTCTAAAAATATGATCAATTCCTTGGAGTCCCATGAAGATTAAGATAGCATAACAAAATCCGTTCAATTTTTTATTTTGAATACTCGGAAATAGATGTTATGACAATAAAAATAATTAATTATTGATGATGGTAAGGCTCGTTCTTTAGAATCGTAAACGCTCGGTAAACCTGTTCTACTATAAAAAGCCGTACCATTTGATGCGAAAATGTCATTTTTGACAGACTTACTTTTCCTGATGCTTTTTTGTAAACGGAGGCACTAAAGCCATAAGGTCCTCCGATTACAAACACAAGTTGTTTGATACCGGAATTCATTTTCTTTTGTAAGTAAGATGAAAATTCGATTGAACTGAACTGTTTCCCGTTCTCATCAAATAAAATAAGAACATCCGTAGGTGTAAGCTGTTTTAGGATAAGTTCGCCTTCTTTCTCTTTTTGCTGATCTTCAGAAAGGTTTTTTGTTTTTTTTAAATCCGGAATAACCTCTAAAACAAATTTGACATAATATCCTAAACGTTTTTCATACATGTTTATGAGGTGTTGCAGTTCTGTGCTATCTGTTTTGCCAATAGCCAATAGTTTTATCGTCATGTTTTGTTTATATAAAAATCATTTAAGTATCTGATTGTTATCTATTTATATAGATTGGTGCTGTCGTTATTTAATTAAATGTCTATCATAGGTTTTCAAAAGTAAATCAAATTCCGAAAATGGATTCGTATTTTAGCACAAGGCAATAAAAGTATATGATTTCAGAAGCGCAATTTAAGGAAGAAATTAAAGGGATTATCAGCAATGCTATACGAGAGGATGTAGGCGATGGAGACCATAGTTCTCTAGCTTGTATTCCTAAAGAAGCCATTGGAAAGGCAAAACTTTTAGTCAAAGATGAAGGTATTCTCGCAGGGGTTGAATTCGCGAAGGAAGTTTTTGCTTATGTAGATGAAAATTTAATTATTGAAACGCTGATTGAAGATGGGAGTACGGTCAAATATGGGGATATTGCATTTTATGTATCCGGTAGCTCCCAAAGTATCTTAAAGGCAGAACGGCTTGTTCTCAATGCCATGCAACGCATGAGTGCCATTGCCACTAAGACTAATTTTTTTGTTGGTTTGTTGGAAGGTACGGGAACTAAAATTCTAGATACTAGAAAAACGACCCCTGGCATAAGAGCTCTGGAAAAATGGGCGGTAAAAATTGGTGGAGGTGAAAATCACAGATTTGCATTGTACGATATGATTATGCTAAAGGATAATCACATAGATTTTGCTGGCGGTATTACCAAGGCTATAGACAAAACGA
>CAZMUV010000050.1:0-27191 GCA_964569345.1 uncultured Maribacter sp.
GAAAAAAAAGAAGCTGCCCTTGTACTAAAAGAAGAAGAAATAAATACACTGAATGAAAAGGCTAAAGTCGATAAATTGACAAAGGGTCTATATGCTGGAGGAGCCTTCTCCGGTGTTGCTTTATCAGGTTTACTATTCTTTGGTTTCCGCCAGCGTATCAAAAAGAACAAAATAGCACGCGAAAAGCAAGAAGAAATCTATAAACAAGAAATTAAACATAAAAAGAAGGAACTCACTTCGCAAACCCTTCACCTTGTGCAGAAGAATACCTTTATCCAAGAACTCATGGATAATTTGGAAAGTATCAAAAACTCCCCTGAGAAGTTCAAAATGGAGTTTCGGCGTATCGTGATGCTATTAAAGAAAGAAAACGCAAGTGATAAGGACTGGGAGGTGTTTAAAACCTATTTTGCAGATGTACACAATGACTTTGACCAAAAGTTAAAAACACTTTATGCTGATATCTCCGAAAAGGAAATACGATTGGCGGCATTCTTACGCATGAACCTCACTACCAAAGAGATTGCAGCTACCTTAAATGTTTTACCTGATAGTATTTTAAAGTCGAAATACCGGCTTAAAAAGAAACTGAAATTAGATAAGGAAACAGATTTGACCAGTTTCTTAAATACATTATAAAATTTAGGTGGTCCTTTGACCCTAGCGTATCTTTGCGAAGTGAAAGAAAACAAGAAAATTATTCTTTTTGATGGCGTTTGTAATCTTTGCAATGGCTTTATTCAGTTTGTTATCAAGCGAGATAAACAAGATGTCTTCCGTTATGCTTCTTTACAGAGTGACATTGGGCAACAACTAGTGTCTGATCGTGGAATTGATACCAAAACTATAGATTCCGTGGTCCTTATTGAGCCTGGAGTCGCGTATTACATTAAATCGGACGCAGCGTTACAAATCGCGAATCACTTAAAGGGTTATTCTAGTTTTTCTAGAATTTTATATTTGATTCCCAGTAGTTTACGAGATATCGTATACGATATAATAGCACGCTATCGCTATGTTTGGTTTGGAAAAAAAGATGCTTGCATGATTCCTACGCCTGAATTGAGGGCTAAGTTTTTGAATTAACTCCTCCAAATCACTACTTCCCTCCCCTCCTCCTAGTTGCCTTTAAGTTTGCCTCAACCTAAAACAAGAACAGTGAAACTTATTTACCTTTATGTCCGGTGGTAACTTTTGGAAAGAATTGAGCGGAATACTACTCAAAAAAAAGAATTATCAGCTTGGGAAACCACCTTAAAACTGCAAACGACCGAGACGAAATCGTTTTCTTTTCAAGTAATGTAATCAAAGGAGAAAAGAATATCGTTATACCTAGAAGTATGTTTTATAATAGTTCATAAAATACTAATTAGTAGTATTTTATGAACTATCGTATATGATTTATTTATTAAAACTAATTGTGGTAAACACTGTAAAAAAGAACAATTTTCTATTTTTATTAATACTAAACCAGCCACTCCTTCATTTTTTTGCTACGTCACCAACGCGTTCAAAATCGACCTTACTTAAATATAGTAGCAACTGCTTCATACCGGGTTTTTATTCAAATAGATAAAAGAGCTACTAACAAATAATGATGAGCATAACTGACAATTGCTATTTCACTTCATCATAATGGTCATCCCAATTTTTGGCTTTAGGGTTATCGTGTAATTTTCCGACCGATTTAGCCACAATAGTAGCTACAGTAGCATCTCCTGTTACGTTAACTACTGTTCTAAGCATATCCAAAGGTCTGTCCACTGCAAATATTAAAGCCAAACCAATCGCATATTTATCTGGCGGGAACCCAACGGATTCCAATACAATAACCAACATGACCATACCTGCGCCGGGCACAGCAGCAGTTCCTATAGAGGCTAAAAGTGCTGTTAACACAATGGTTAGTTGACCACTTAACGGAAGGTCAAAGCTGAGTGCCTGTGCAATAAATACCGCCGCAATCCCTTGATAAAGACTGGTGCCATCCATATTAACCGTGGCTCCAACAGGAAGGACAAAACTCGATACTTCTTTATCTACCCCAATATGCTCTTCCACTCGTTCCATGGTTACAGGTAAGGTAGCCGCGCTAGAACTAGTAGAAAATGCAAGAAGTTGTGCAGGACTAAGTTGTTTTAAAAACCAAAACGGATTCTTTTTTGCAAAGACCGAAACCAGTATACAATAGAACACAATCATTAAAAGGAGACCTAATACGACCACCCCAGCATATTTGAGTAAGGCCAACAAAATTTCGGGATCACTGGACGAAACCACTACGTTTGCCAATAAAGCAAATACAGCAAAAGGAGCGGAAAGCATTATTAAATCGACCATCTTTAAAACGACATCATTTAGAGAATCGAAGAAGTCCTTGAGGGGTTTTGCTCTCTTTTCTCCAATCAGCAGCATGGAAATACCCATGAAAATGGTGAAGAAAATAACCTGTAACATGAGTTGGTTGTTGCCCAATGCCGCAACGGCATTGTCCGGTACCATATCCTCTAAAAACTTTAAAGGCCCGCTTTCTTTCTGGCGCGAAGCTTCTTCAAGTTTGGCAGTCACACCCTCGTCGTTAGCATAGGTTGAAGTCAATTTTTCAATAGTTTCTTCAGAAATACCAGTTCCTGGTTCTATTACATTTACTAAAACAAGGCCTAAAATAATGGCAACTGTAGTCGTGCCTATATAAATTCCAATGGTACGGAGGCCTATATTTCTAAATTTTGAAATATCCTTTAAATCCGATATCCCTTTTATTAAGGATGCTAAAATAAGCGGTACGGCAATAAGCTTGAGGAGTTTGATAAAGATGGTACCTAATGGAGCAATCCAATTTAAAACAAATTCCTTACCCCATTCTAGATACGTCATGCCAAAGCCAAAAACCAGCCCTAACACCATACCTATCATTATTTGCCAATGCAATTCAAGCTTCTTCATAGAAATAGTTGGTTTAGGCAAACAAGATACTATTTTGAATGGAAGGATGAAAGAGATGTTGGTAAACTGTGCTAAGTGGGTAGAAAAAAGTAGGTAGTGGGCAGTATCTTAAGTCAAAAGTTAACAGTCACAGTAAGCGGTAAAAGTAATTAGTGCCCAATTTCGACTTTATGAGGAAACGGAAAGAAAGCAGCAGTGATGCATAAAGTTGGTGCGACAAAGCAATTTGTTAGCGCCTTCAAGAAGACTTCAACAGATTACTTCGGTCAAAAAATACCTCATAAAAACTTGTTTTACTTAATACCTGTACTCGTTTTTATATGTGGTTTTTAAGTTTGAGCTTATGGCTACCCGGTCTTAATCGTCCGATTCAATAACATATAATCTGCCAACACGAGCGCTGTCATCGCTTCAACAATTGGTACGGCGCGTGGAACTACACAAGGATCATGTCTCCCTTTTCCTTGGGTTTGCACTTTGTTTCCTTCCTTATTTATAGTCTCGTAACCTTGAATAACTGTAGCTACTGGTTTAAAAGCAATATTAAAGTATATATCCATTCCATTGCTTATACCCCCTTGAATTCCACCACTATAGTTCGTTTTTGTAGAGCCGTCTGAATTGAACTGGTCGTTGTGTGCGCTACCTTTCATTTTCACGCCTTCAAAGCCACTACCATATTCAAAACCTTTTACGGCATTGATGGATAGCATGGCCTTCCCTAATTCGGCATGTAGCTTGTCGAATACAGGTTCTCCTAAACCAACAGGTACATTTTTGGCTACACAAGTAATGACTCCACCAATGGTATCCCCTTCTTTTTTAATGGATTTGATATATGACTCCATTTTAGCAGCCATTTCGGTATCCGGACATCGCACCGGATTGGACTCCGTAAGCGATAAATCGAGTTCTCGATAGTCTTTTTCCAATCGTAAATCACCTACTTGGGTAACAAAGGCATTAATTTGTATTCCTTTTAAAAACTGCTTAGCGATGGCTCCAGCCACTACCCTACTGGCCGTTTCACGAGCAGAGCTGCGTCCGCCTCCCCTATAATCCCTAAATCCGTATTTCTGGTCGTACACATAGTCTGCATGCGAGGGCCGATAAGAATCTTTTATATGTCCATAATCCTGGGACTTCTGATTGGTGTTATGTATAGCAAAACCAATGGGCGTACCTGTGGTCTTACCTTCAAAAATACCTGAGAAAAATTCTACTTCGTCGGCTTCTTTACGTTGGGTGACGATAGCGGACTGCCCGGGTTTGCGCCTATCCAAATCTTGTTGAATGGCCAGTAAATCCAGTGTAATTCCAGACGGGCAACCATCTATTACCCCACCAATAGCCTTTCCATGTGATTCTCCGAACGTGCTTACCCTAAAAAGGTTTCCAAAAGTGTTTCCTGCCATACTTTAGTTAAATCAGTAGCTACAAATGTAATTTTTATATGGTTTAAAGAAAAATTTACAGCTGGCTTAAACTTAAATTAACCTTGGCGTGGTTTGATAAGAATTATTTAACCTTTAGATTAGTATTAGATATTACCGCAATTTAGGAATGAATATACCATAAGGTTTAATTTTGTAAACAAAACTGTCCGTTGCGAAAAAGAAAACTTGAAATAGCGGTTATCTCTGATGTTCATTTGGGAACTTATGGTTGTTATGCGGATGAGCTACTTGCCTATTTGAGTAGTATAAGCCCTAAAACCCTGATTTTAAATGGAGATATCGTGGATATTTGGCACTTTAAAAAAAGTTATTTCCCACCGTCCCATTTAAACGTCATTAAGAAAATTATTTCAATGGCTTCTGAAGGAACGGCCGTTTACTACATAACAGGAAACCATAATGACGTACCCACATCATTGGAGCGCACAGCTTTTGGAAATATAAACTTCTGCAAGAAACTGGTATTGAATTTGGATGGAAAGAAAACATGGTTTTTTCATGGAGCTATTTTAGATATTCCCTTAGTAGATGCTAAATGGATAGCGAAACTTGGAACCATGGGGTTTGACTTGTTACTGCGGGTCAATAGACTCATTAACTGGACCCTAAAAATGAGAAAACGAGAAAAATATTCACTTTCAGGGAAAATCAAAGGCAATAAAGCGAGGTCCAAGTATAAATCCGATTTTGAACATACCGTTACTGACCTTGCAGCCGATAATGGATATGATTGTGTCGTTTGTGGTCACATTCACGAACCTAAGAAGGAACAAAGAGAAACCTCGCAGGGTACTATATTGTATTTAAATTCCGGGGATTGGGTGGAGAATCGTACGGCTTTGGAGTATTCCTTTAAACGATGGAAGTTATACCAGAATGAAAAGGACAAATTGAGTCCATTTTTTGAAGAAACTGCATTAAAGCAAATGGACATCAACGAGTTAGTTGCATCCATCAATTCAAAAAAACGAGTACCTTTAAAAGAAGTATAGTGTACTTTTCTAATCCAATCAAAATCTATTCGGCTTTTAAGGCTTCTCGTAATATACTTACGGGATGTTTGGCAATTCTCTTCGTTCCGTCGAATATTTGGTGCCTACAACTAGTGCCATTAGCAGCGATAATGGTATCTGGACTGGACTTTTTCACTGCCGGGAACAGTTTTAAGCCTCCGATTTTCATACTGATTCCGTAGTGTTCTTTTTCGTATCCAAAGGAACCGGCCATACCACAGCACCCTGATGGAATTATAGTAACCTTATAATTTTTGGGAAGGTTTAGCACATCAAAAGTTACTTTTTGATTGCTCAAGGCCTTTTGGTGGCAGTGATTATGAATTTTTATATCTTTTGCAGTTTCTGTAAACATAGCTGCATCCAGATGACCCTTTTCTAACTCTTTTGCTAAAAACTCCTCTATCAAAAATGCGTGATCTGCGATACGTTGCGCTGAATCACTATCTGTTGTTAGTCGTTTATATTCATCCCTAAAAGAAAGGATTGCAGAAGGTTCCAGGCCTAATATAGGTAAGCCTTTATTAGCAAATACCAACAATTCTTTACTGTTCTTTTCTGCTAGTGATTTAGCTTGCTTTAAAAAGCCCTTAGAAATGTAGGTTCTACCACTTTCTGCATAATACAGTTCTACATCATATCCCAAACGCACTAATAAACCTATCGCGTCTTTACCCACTTCCACATCTAAGTAACGGGTAAATTCATCGATATATAAAATGACTTTTGATTTAGATGCAGTATGTTGATTTTTAGATTTTTGAAGTTCTTTATTAAAATTAAAACTATAAACTTTTGGAAGGCTTCTTTCTTGAGCAACTCCACTTGTTTTCTTAACTAGGCCACTCAAGAATTCAGAAGCGTAAACCGCATTGGTTAGTCCGGAAACGGTACTTCCCAAACGGTTGAGTTTGGTATTATAAGCAAAGAGTTTGCTACGTAGCGGATACCCATTTTGCTCTTGGTATTGATATAGAAACTCTGCTTTTAGCGTCGCAATATCCACATTACTCGGACACTCGCTAGCGCAGGCTTTACAGCTAAGGCAGAGATCAAAAACCTCTTTTAGTTCCTCGCTATCAAAACCATTGGTAGACTTTTGAGGATTGGTCAGGAATTCGCGTAGTGCATTAGCTCTGCCCCTAGTGGTATCCTTTTCGTTTTTGGTTGCATGATAACTAGGACACATACCACCGGGCATATTATGTGTTTTTCTGCAGTCTCCACTCCCGTTGCATTTCTCTGCCGCTTTAAGGATGCCTTCGCTATCGGAGAAATCCATCAAGGTTTTAATATCTGGCTCCTTTCTATCAATAGCATACCTGAAGGATTCGTCCATTGGGTAAGCATCCACTATTTTTCCAGGGTTAAGGATATTGTTTGGGTCAAAATAGGATTTAATCCGTCGTAATAGTTCATAATTTTCATCTCCAATCATAAGGGGAATAAACTCAGCACGCACAATTCCGTCGCCGTGCTCCCCACTAAAAGAGCCTTTGTATTTCTTGGTTAACTTGGCAACGTCGGTAGTGATGTTCCTAAAAAGAGCTACATCATTAGATTTTTTTAGATTTAAAATAGGCCTTAAATGAAGCTCCCCTGCTCCTGCGTGGGCATAATAGACCGCTTTTTGGTCGTAACCCTTCATTATTTGAGTAAACTCGTCTATAAATTCCTTTAAATCTTCTAATGCTACTGCAGTATCCTCAATACAGGCAACGGCTTTCATATCGCCTACGATGTTCCCCAGTAAACCCAACCCCGCTTTTCTTAGTTCTATGGCCTTAGCAATATCCGCACCAAAAAGTACCGGTTGTGCGTAGCTGAGTCCGGAATTTTCAATCGTCATCATGACTTTTGAAATACTATCTTTCAACTCCACCTCAGTATGCGCACTGATTTGCAACATTAGGAGCGCCTCAGGATCTCCGTCCACGAAAAAACGGTTTGCCATTTGCGCCCTATTATTTTTAGTGCAGTCTAAAATCACCTTATCCATCATCTCGCATAATTGCAAAGGATGTTTCATTACGGGCGCCACATCCAAGAGGCAATCCTCTAGCGACTTGTAGTGGGTAACAATCATTGCGGAAAGCGGAGGTGGTAAATCGTCTAATTGAAACGTAATTTCCGTGGTGAAGGCTAAAGTCCCTTCGCTCCCGCATAGTAATTTTGCAAGATTTATAGTTTGCTCTTTACCGCCAAAATGTACAGATTTCAATAGTTCGTCTACCGCATAACCTGTATTTCTACGATGGATTTCAGGCTTTGGAAATTCAGCAATTATTTCCTGTGCTATCGTATTATCTGATAACTCTTTATGTATGTTTTTATAAATTGATGCTTCAACTGAATCTTCTTTCAGTTTATTGGAATATGATACCTCTGAAAGTGATTCGAAGTATGCGATACTTCCGTCCGAAAGTACCGTATTCATTGCGACCACTTTATCTCTGGTAACCCCATATTGTATCGAAGTGGTACCAGAAGAATTATTACCTACCATTCCGCCCATCATGCATCTATTGGAGGTAGATGTGTTGGGGCCGAAAAAGAGTCCAAATGGTTTTAGGTATTGATTCAGTTCATCCCTTATTACCCCTGGCTGAACGGTTACTTGCTTTTTTTCTTCATCCAAATGAAGGATTTTTGTAAAGTGCTTGGAAACATCTACAACAATACCTTCTCCCACGCATTGGCCCGCTAAGGAAGTTCCCGCGGTTCTAGGAATTAAACCAATCTTATGGGTATTGGCAAACGCAAGAAGTTTTTGAATATCGCCAACAGTTTTTGGAAAGGCCACCGCCATTGGCATTTTACGGTATACCGAGGCATCGGTAGCGTATAAGGTTTTTGATAGTGTATCTACCTGTAACGTTCCTTCTAACTCTTTGGATAATGGGGAAAGTATACTATTATTCAAACTGGCACAATTTTGGTAACGAAATTAAGTTTTATTGTTTGAGCTATCAATCAGAACGGCTCATTTTTATTCATTAATTTAAACAGGAACATATGAAAATGTTAAAATCGTTTACGTTTATTCTTTTATTGACCGGGGTTTCGCTGAGTGCGCAAAGCATTTCAGATCACGCATTAGGTTTGCGATTGGGTGATAGTAATGGATTTGGGGCTGAAATCTCCTACCAAAAATCCATTAGCAACACGAATAGAATCGAAGTTGATTTGGGCTGGCGCGACAGCAGAAACTTTAGCGCCTTTAAATTAGCAGGACTTTACCAATGGGTAAGACCAATAGAAGGTGATTTCAATTGGTATTATGGAGTTGGTGGTGGACTTGGAAGTGCAGATTTTTCGAATAATTCTAATAATGATATCGGGGGGCTGTTTATTTTCGGAGCGGGTAATATCGGTGTAGAGTATGATTTTGATATTCCGTTAGTCATTTCTCTCGATTTTAGACCAGAAATTGGTTTGGTGGGATATGATGGTTTTTCCGATACATTTGATTTTGATATTGGTCTAGGTATACGTTACCAGTTTTAAACGCAATACTACATAGATTTAAAAAGCTACCACCCAAGGGCAGGTAGCTTTTTTTTATGCATTTATATACCTACTTTTGGCGCTTAAATTAATAATTTTATGAGAAATAGTTTACTACTATTAGCGGTTCTGGTTATTACATTAAGTTGTAATCAAAATCCAGAAGGATACACAATTAACGGAGAATTAAGAGGAGAATTTGAAGAGGGCACTCAAGTCTTTCTAAAAAAAACAGGAGATAATGGTCAGCCGCTTGAATTAGACACTACCCTACTCACCAACGGAAAGTTCCAGTTCAAAGGAACTAGCAATGCGCCAGACTTGCATTATATTTTTGTTGAAGAATTACCAGGCTATACTGCTATTGTATTAGAAAATGGGACTATTAACTTTAGCGCTCAAAAAGATAGTTTAGGCTTTGCTACCGTAGATGGAACGATACAAAACGAAATTTTCTTCGATTATTTAGAACAATCTAGGGAGCTTTCACAACAAGCAAGGTCTATACAAGAGGATATGCAAAAGGCGAGCACTGTTGCTGGCGGAGAAGCAACCGTTGCGGCATTGAATGATGAAATGCAAGAGCTACAAGAAGAATACAAGACCTACGAAATAGATTTTATCAAAAATAATCCAAACGCTTTGATATCTGCACTGCTTTTAGATAGGATAATTTCTATGAACACCTTAGAAATTGACGAAATACAGGCAATGTATGACAGACTTTCCCAAGAAATAAAGGACACAACTCCGGGCAAAAAGGTGGTTGAACTGTTAGCGAAAAAAAAGGTTTCTGAAGAAGCAAGCAAGAATACTGCCGTAGGCGCAAAAGCTCCCGAGTTTTCAGGACCAAACCCAGATGGGGAAATAATCGCTCTAAGTGATGTTATGGGTAAAGTTACCCTTATAGATTTTTGGGCCGCTTGGTGTAAACCCTGTAGAGCCGAAAATCCAAATATAGTTGCTGTCTACGAAAAATACCATGACAAGGGGCTTAATGTTATAGGGGTGTCCTTAGATCGGACTGCCGACGCTTGGAAAAAGGCTATACTAGACGACGGACTTGGTTGGAATCACATATCCAATATCGCTTATTTTAATGATGAAATCGCAAAAATGTATAGTGTGAACGCTATACCTGCTGCTTTTCTGCTAGATGAAAATGGTGTAATCGTAGCCAAAAATCTCAGAGGGCCAGCACTAGAAGCTAAGGTTTCGGAGCTTTTAGACTAATCTTTTTTATAAATTAAAAAGTCCCTAGCAACGCGTTGTTGCTAGGGACTTTTTTTATGCGCTACTAAAGTTTTTTAGAACTTGTTCTTGATATCCCTAAATGGACCTTCTACGACTGTACTTCCGTTTCTATTTACAGCACCAAATATATTTACGATTGAATTCTCTCCTACAAATTCAATAGTGGCTCCGTCATTAAGGTTAAGGTCGCCATAAATGGTAAGGTTACCTTCAACTCGTAAGGTAGCACCTGCATTCACGTTCACATTTTTTCGTTTGTTGTTTCGACCCACCACAAAGGTACCGTTCATCTCAAAAAGCGAGTCGGTATTAAGGTTGGTATCGTTTTTAACAGTCCAAGAACCACATAACAATAAAGAACCTGACACATTAAAATTATTGAATCTTTTAGCTCCTCTATAGGATAAATCTTGATTATTGTTCACACTTAGATTAGAACTACCTGTGTAGGCAGATAAATCTGCACAACGGCTTACCAAGCTCTCATCTGGTCTATTTAGTTTAATAATTTGTAGTCCTTCCTTACCCGAAGCTGCAAAGATATAATCGTCCTTTGAAGCCACATAATTAATAGAACCTTCTAATTGTATAATACCAACTAGATCGGTACTGTTTTGCTGCTCTTCTGAAAGACAAAGACCAGCTCCACCATTGGCCATAAGCAATACCTCTTGGTTTGTAGCTACGGCATTCGTTACTACATCTGTACCATCCACATTATCGGGGCTTAACAGAATAGGAATGTACTCTACAAAAGAGCCTGTATTGGAATTATATACTCCAGCTCCTTTAGCACCTTCGGCAACGACAATGTTTTCTCCAGAAAAATCTAAAGTCCTTTTCGTGTTATCTCCAAAATCGGAATCTATTGGAATATCCCTAATGGAGTTTAGATTTCCATCTAGAATACTAATTCCTTGGCTTGCATCTAAGACCGCAATTCTATTATCCTTTACAGCAACGGAACGTAAATCCATAAACGGCGCTTCCTTGGTCGGTTTAAGATCTGCTTTATTATAAATGGAAACAAAGCCTTCACGACCACTCGTAACCATGACTTCATTTGAAGTTACGGCGATATCGGTAGCGTTATATCCTTCTTGAAAGCCATAAAGGATACCTGCATCCAAATTAATTCTTCCATTAGACGTTTGTAGTTTGGCAACAAATGAATTTGCAGTAGCTGTTACAGATTTTTCAGAATCTACACCACCTGCAATATATATGTACCCATTGTCATATTTGATGGCATTAATATCTGCATTTACATAATAGAGCCTGGCGGTAACCCTTGGGTTATTAGGGTTGCTAACGTTTATTACATCTATAGCTCCTACATAGCCAGCCTCAGCAGTGTTGTAGGAAACATAGGCATACGATCCTGAAACATCTACATGTGAAGCGGTTAAGCTATTTCCTCCGTTAAAGGAAGGTACATCTATTTGGGCAACCAATGTAAGCGGGTAGTCTCCAGCCAAATCATTTTTACCTGTCAAATAAGCCTTACCGGCTATATTTTCTTCATCGTAAATGTCTAAAACTCCAGCTTTATCAAAAACAACACTGTTCTCTAGAAGGGTCTCATTGGTTTCCATTCTAAGGTCGCTTTTCCCAGCATCTTCAAAAACCGTAGTCTCATCGCTGCATGAAGTACATACTAAAACGAATAAAACTATAAATAAAGGGAACTTTCTCATATTGTAACAAAGATTTGGTATTAAGTCCAGTAAGAACGAACCACTATCTTTCTACATATAGGAGACCTGTCTTTTTCGATGAATTACACAAATTACCTAAAAATTCAATCTAAAATATAAGTTTTTTCCTACGTAATTAAATTTTACCTGCCCTTGCCAGCACAAAAAGCAACACTATTGGCAAGGCTAATATGACCATCATAAAGGTATCCGTAACCAAAAGAGAGGGCATGAATACAATGGTGCTCACATAGCCGCCTACGGCACCACCAAAATGAGCTGTATGTCCAATATTTCCCAGTCTACTTTTCATTCCATAAATAGAATATAGTAGGTATCCGATTCCTAAAATATATGCCGGTAACGGAATTGGGATGAACATAATACCTAACTGCATCTCTGGCTCCAGTAAAATAGCAGCATAAAGAATACCGGTTACTGCCCCACTTGCACCAACCGCACTATAATAAGGCTCGTCTTTATGAAAGAAAAGCGCCAGAAGACTGCCTGCTACAAGACTTACAAAATATATAATCAAGAATTTTATAGAACCAAACCCACCAATAACCACCTCGGCAAAAAAGTAGAGTGTAAACATGTTAAAGAACAAGTGCGAAATATCTACATGAAGAAAACCTGATGTTAACATGCGTTCTTTCTGTCCCGCTTTTATGGCACCGATACCGAACTTGTATCGGTCAAAAAAATAAGTGTCATTAAATCCCTTTAAGGAAACAATAACATTAGCTGCAATTATAGCCATGGTGGCCACACTTAAGTTGTTCATTTTTAAAGCTTATATTTCGCATCAAATATAGCTATATTTGCGCTTATATTTCAGCATATGCAGCTACTGGCGTTTATCTTACTATATCCCTTTTTATGGTTGATTTCCATCTTGCCACATCGATTGTTCTACGCATTTTCAGATGTAGTATTTTTCTTTGTTTATCGTGTTGCAGGGTATCGAAAATCTGTTGTTCGAAACAATTTAGAACTTGTCTTTCCTGAAAAAAAGGCTAGCGAAATTAATAGACTAGAAAAGGATTTTTTTAAACATATGTGCGATATGTTTCTAGAGACTATCAAAACAATGTCCCTTAGTAAGGAACAGGTTCGTAAAAAATATAATGTTTTAAATATTGAGGTATTAAAGGAACTAGAGAAAGAACGCAGCATTCTTATCGTTTGCTCTCATTATGCCAATTGGGAATGGAATGTAAGTATTAATAATTATGTAAATTCCAAAGGATACGCAGTCTATCAGAAAATCACCAATAAATATTTTGATGCCTTTATACGTAAAGTGCGTGCAAGATGGAATACGACGCTTATTAACCAGCGAGAGACCGTAAAAACTGTTGTCCGTGATAAAAGAGATGGTGTGATTGGGATTTTTGGTTTGGTAAGCGATCAGTCACCACAACGTCACCGTGCTCAATATTGGTCTGAGTTTATGGGCATAAAGGTTCCCGTTTTTAATGGTGCGGAAACGATGGCCAGAAAATTGGATTTAGCCGTTGTCTTCCTTAAAGTTAGCAAAGTGAAACGAGGCTATTACCAGGCCGAGTTCATTACTATTGCAGAACGTGGAAAAGAAACGAAAGAAAACGAAATTACAGAGGCGTTTTTGCGACTTACCGAGCAACAGATTAAAGAAAAACCAGAACACTACTTTTGGACGCACAAACGTTGGAAACACAGAGGCAAACAACCCGCTTCCTTTGCCAAAATTTCTTAATGTCTAAGCTATATTTCTGTTACTTAGCGTAACCGTTTCAGCTATAAATTTTTATATTTAGCTTTCATTAATGAACTACTTGATTATCTTAAACTCCTAATCGATGGAAATATTAGAAACGCTTTACAACGAAATTATTGGTTTTTTAGGTATCTCTAAGGCCTGGGAAATTCTCCAAACAGGGGATTTTAGAGCTTTTAGAACATATGACGGGATAGTAGCTCTTATTTACCCTCTCATCCCCTTTTTGGTATTACTCGAACTTACCTTAGGGCTTCTTTACAAAAAACCACAAACTAAGGTCTACAAGGTCAATTTTCTTATTTATATTTTTAATCGTTTCGTGGGGCGTTTCATTGCCATAGCAATGGTTACATGGATTATTGGTTTGTTACAGCCAATCGCACCCTTCCAAACCAGTTTAACTTGGTATTGGTTTATCTATGGTTACATTGTTTGGGAATTCGGACATTTTTTATACCATTATTGGGGGCATAAAGTGCGCTTGTTTTGGTGTTTGCATTCCACACACCATGCCCCTGAAGATATGAACCTTTCCGTTACGTATGCTCATTTCTTTTTAGAAGGCCCCTATGCAGATACCATAAGAACTACTGTCTGTATCCTTTTAGGAGTACAGCCAGAATTATTATTTCTAATCATGTTTGTTGATGGTACTTGGGGTGCTTTTATTCATGTAGGGGAAAATATTATAAAAGATGCGCGATTTGGCTTTATAGGTAAGTATATATTAACACCATCACATCATAGAGTTCATCATGCCAGAAATCCACTATACATGGATACGAACTTTTGTAATCTCCTTAATATTTGGGACCGGGTGTTTGGCACGTATCAAGAAGAGCAAAAAGAAATAAAGATAGAATATGGCATTACCAGAGAGATGGATTCTGGTAATTTTTTGGATGTTTATTTTGGGGAGATTGTCGCTTTAGCGAAAGATGTGGTAAAAGCACCAGGATTTGTAAACAAGGTCAAGTATATTTTTATGCCGCCAGGTTGGCATCATCTTGGAAAGCACGAAACAGCTAAAATTGTAAGGGAGAATTATTTCAAGGATGAGGAATCCAAGGGTAAAGATATTAAGACCAATATGGCATAGACAATTCAATCTTCCTTCTCAAATTCATGGCAAATCACTACGTATTTCAATTTTTCCCAATGGTGTTCTATAATAAATACTTCCCCTATTTTTTAGAAGTTTTTCATAAGAATAAGTCTTACTGAAAAGATATAAAAAATGAAACCCCATCACTTTGGAAGCGATGGGGTTTCTGTTTAAGTTAATTTGCAGGATTGCTTAGCCTTTTGCTATTTCCTTTAGTTCCGAAATCATACGATCCGCTAAAGCATCGGCTTCCTTCTGACTTTTTGCTTCCGTGTAAATACGGATAATCGGTTCTGTGTTGGATTTACGTAGATGTACCCAATTCTCTGGGAAGTCAATTTTCACACCGTCAATGGTTGTGATATCCTCGTTTTTATAGTTCTCCTGTATCGTTTTTAAAATAGCGTCTACATCTAGTTCTGGTGTGAGCTGAATTTTCTTTTTACTCATAAAATAGCTTGGGTAACTAGCTCTAAGCTCCGCTACCGTACCTCCTTTTTCAGCCATCAGCATTAAAAACAAGGCCGTTCCTACTAAGGAGTCTCTCCCGTAGTGACTTTCAGGATAAATGATACCACCATTTCCTTCACCACCAATAATGGCATTGTTTGCCTTCATTTTGGTTACAACGTTTACTTCACCTACGGCTGAAGCTTCGTAAGCACCTCCATGCTTTTCTGTAATATCTCGTAACGCTCTTGAAGAGGATAGATTGGAAACTGTATTCCCTTTAGTTTTACCCAATACATAATCTGCACAAGCGACCAAAGTATATTCCTCCCCAAACATTTCGCCATCATCACTGATAAAGGCTAAACGATCTACATCTGGGTCTACTACGATTCCAAAATCAGCCTTTTCTTTAAGCACCAAATCACAGATATCTCCCAAGTGTTCCTTTAACGGTTCTGGATTGTGCGGAAAGTGTCCTGTAGGGTCACAATATAATTCAACAACTTCAACCCCAAGTTCCTCTAATAATCTTGGAATGGCAATCCCTCCTGTAGAATTGACACCATCAACTACAACCTTAAACTTGGCTTTTCGAATTACATCTGCATCGACCAAGGAAAGGTTCAGCACTTCATCAATATGAATATCAATATAACTATCGTTTTTTATGATTTCACCCAAATCGTCCACTTCAGAAAAATCAAAATCCTCCTTCTCGGCAATTTCTAAAATCTTAGCACCTTGCGCCGCGTCTAAAAACTCCCCTTTTTCGTTTAACAATTTAAGCGCGTTCCACTGCTTGGGATTGTGACTAGCCGTTAATATAATCCCGCCATCTGCTTTTTCTAAAGGAACCGCAATTTCTACAGTAGGAGTGGTAGACAAATCTAAATCTATGACATCTATACCCAAACCTACTAAGGTAAAAACCACCAAATTCTGTATCATTTCACCAGAAATACGTGCATCACGACCAATTACGACTTTTAATTTGTCTTTCTTAGAATACGCTTTAAGCCAAATACCGTATGCAGCAGCAAATTTTACCGCATCAATTGGTGTTAAGTTATCGCCGGGTTTTCCTCCTATGGTGCCTCGTATTCCAGAAATTGATTTAATCAGTGTCATAAATTCAGTATAAGTTTTTGCAAATATACATCCTCTATCGGCAACTGGGAGTGTAGCAATTCGTAAATTCGACATGGATAAAATTTTATCGGTCAATGAACTTTCTTGCTCATATTTACCTCTCTTTTGGCGATGCCGATATAACACTAGGAAACTTCATCGCAGATAGTATTCGCGGAAATAAGTACAAACACCTACCACCAAGGGTCATAAAAGGCATAGAATTACACCGGCAAATAGATACTTATACCGATGCCCATAAGATACCTAAGAAAAGTAGTAAAAGGCTTCACGCTAATTATAGTCATTACAGCAGGGTAATCGTAGATATTTATTATGATCATTTTTTGGCTAAGAACTGGAAACGGTATTCCGATATTCCCTTAGCGGTGTTCGTGGATGATTTTTATGACCTTTTGGAAGATAATTATGCTATTTTACCAGATGGTGTTAAGCGCATGATGCCCCATATGATTACAGATAACTGGATATTCAACTATTCAAAAATGGAAGGGATTGCTAAGGTACTTAACGGAATGAACCGTAGAACAAAGTACAAATCAAAAATGAACCTTGCTATAATAGACTTGGAGGAGCATTATGATGATTTTGAAAAAGAGTTTACCTTGTTTTTTGAAGAATTGATTATCTTTTCCCAACAAAAATTTAACTCGCTTTAATCTAATTAATATACAAACAAACTACCCCTACGTTATGATCAAAAGAATTACAATTGCCTTAGTCCTCTCCTTTTTATTTATTCAATGTAGGCAAGCGCCAATACTACCTACAGGTCTGGTTACTGAAAAAGCCATGGTGGTCTCCGCACGGGAGGAAGCGTCTAAAATAGGTGTAGAAATCATGAAAAAAGGTGGCAATGCTTTTGATGCCATGGTAGCTACAGAGATGGCCTTGGTTGTTACGTATCCCTTTGCAGGAAATCTAGGGGGTGGTGGATTTATGGTATACCGCAAGGCTGATGGGGATGTAGGTGGTCTAGATTACAGGGAAAAAGCACCGTTAGCTGCTCATAGAGATATGTATTTGGATTCCCTCGGAAATGTCATTCCGGGTAAAAGTACGGTTGGTGCAACAGCAGTGGGTGTTCCTGGTACTGTTGCGGGGATTATAGCCGTTCATAAAAAATTCGGTTCATTACCCTTGGAAGAAATAATGGCTCCGGTAATCGCCTTGGCCGAAAAAGGGGTAGTGGTTACCGCAAACCAAGAAAAAAGACTGGCTAGCCAGCGTGATAAATTTATTGAAGTGAATAGTGACAGTACCAAGTTTGCAAGGGTATTCAAAGAAGGTGACATAATCAATTACCCTAATTTGGCCAATACCATGAGAAGAATTGCTAAAAACGGTAGGGACGGTTTTTATAAGGGAGAAACTGCTCAAAAACTAGCTACATTTATTCAAGAAAATGGAGGTTATGTTACTGAGGAAGACCTTGAAAAGTACCAAGCAGTTTGGCGGCAGCCCGTGATATTCGATTATAAGGATATCCGTATTATCTCTATGAGCCCGCCCAGCAGTGGTGGTGTTACCATGAACCAAATATTTAAAATGATGGAACCCTATGACGTTTCGGAATTTGGACATAATTCAGAAAAAATGGTTCAACTCTTTACCGAGGCATCAAGAAGGGCTTATGCCGATCGTAATTACTACTTGGGTGATCCAGATTTTGTGGATATTCCCTTAGATGTTATCTTGAGTAAAGGATATTTAGACGACCGTATGGCGGATTTCAGTTTTGATAAAGCCACCAAATCGGAAGCCGTTTCCCATGGATCTGTCGAAATCCTAGAAAGTATGGAAACTACCCACTACTCCATCGTAGATGCTGAAGGCAATGCGGTTTCCGTAACTACCACTCTAAACGGTGCCTACGGTTCTAAGTTGTATTCCGATGAGTTGGGTTTTTTCCTAAATAACGAAATGGATGATTTTAGTTCAAAAATCGGTGTACCAAACATGTTCGGTCTCATTGGTGCCGAAGCCAACAGTATTGCTCCAGAAAAACGGATGCTCAGTAGTATGACACCGACCATCGTAGAACGAGACGGAAAACTTTGGCTTGTAGTTGGTACGCCTGGTGGGTCAACGATAATTACCGCAGTGGCACAGACCATTCTAAATACATATGAGTTTAATATGAGTATGCAAGAAGCGGTAAATGCGCCTCGTTTTCACCACCAATGGCTGCCCGATATGGTTATTTTTGAGCCAGAAGGTTTTTCGGATGAACTAAAAGAAAAAATGAAGGCAAAAGGATATATCATAAACGAAGACCGCACTCCTATTATTGGTAAAGTGGATGCGATTAAGGTACTTGCTGATGGAACCTTGGAAGGTGGCGCAGATAAGCGCGGAGATGATGCTGCGGCAGGGTATTAAATTTAAGTATCAAATTCCTGTTCAAAATAAATGTGATAGTGTCACTGAGACCAACATCATAATAGTTGAATTATAAAAAATAAAAATGATACGAAAAATACTTAAAATACTGGGGATACTCATTGCAGTAGTACTTGTTGGGTTTATTACTATTTACGCAGTTTACAACGAAAAGCTACCCGAAGGCAGGCCCGGTGCCGATGCTGATGCCTTGGCACAAAAGATGCTTTCCACCCTTAATTACGATAAATTCAAGCAAACTCGATTTTTGGAATGGTCCTTCCAAGGTGGTGCACATCAATACAAATGGGATAAGGAGAAGCGAAACGTAGCTGTTTCATGGGACGAGTATCTTGTCAATTTAGATTTGATCGCCCCAGAGTCTAGCTTGGCGTTTAAAAATGGAGAACGCCTAATGGATATAGAAAGTGAAGCCATTATAGAAAAAGCAGTAGATTATTTCAACAACGATTCGTTTTGGCTGGTTGCGCCGTACAAGGTTTTCGATTCTGGAGTAACCCGAAGTATCGTTCCTCTACCTGATGGTACGGACGGACTTTTAGTAACCTATACTACAGGAGGCAGTACACCTGGCGATTCTTATCTTTGGATGTTACAACCCAACGGTTTCCCAAAAAGTTTTAAAATGTGGGTAAATATCATACCTATTGGCGGTATAGAGGCCACCTGGGACGATTGGGCCGTGATGGAAAGTGGTGCGTTTTTGCCTAAATCACATGAAATGGGACCCCTTAAGTTGATGATGGGAGATATACAAGGCTATAACGGCAAGAGATTATAAACTCCATTAGTCCATGTCTTGTCTAATGATATCAAAATAGGTAGCGAAACACCATTTTAAATCGAGTAAAACCCTAGAAAACAGACTTAATCCTCATAATTTTAAAACTCTGATAATCCAAACTCATTTAGTACTACTTCCCATTCTTTAGTTTCTTTAATATCCAAAATACGTTGCGATATCAACTGTTCCAAAGCGGTGTGTGTTTTTGGTAACGCAAAAGCGTAAAACTGAACATCGAATTTTAACGGAAGTAATTCCAAACTATTAAGACTGGAATCTTTTTGAATTTGGTATTTTAAAATGGGTTCATCATAAAGAAATGCTTCTATTTCCCCTTTTTTTAACCCTTGAAGCCCGTTGCTGGCGCCCTCATATGTTTTTACATTTTTAAAAAAGTGTTCCGATAGGAAAGTTCGTGTTCCAGAATTTGACACGGTCCCAACTCGTCGCTCCTTAAACTCATTAAAACCTTCAGGGTTGTTGGTAAGTTGGTTCACCGTTAAACTTGAAGCGATACTTGCCGTTAAACCTGATATAAAAAGTAAGCCTCCGAACATCAACATAAGTGCTGAAATTTTGCCAAGCTTTGTTTTAGGTGCTTTATCACCATACCCTACGGTAGTTAGGGTTACAGCAGACCACCAAACCCCATCCCATATACCCCTAGGGCCATAACGAAAAGTCTCAGGATTGGCGCTACGTTCCAACAACCAACCTAATAACCCAAAAATAAAAATGATCAATACCAAAACAAATAACCCCCTCAAAAAATTTAAATTAAAAAAACCTTTTAAAAAGTCCGTGAACTTTTTTAGAGAAGAAACCTCTGCAACTGCGGCTGTAGCATTAGATGCAAAAAAGGAATGGGTGAACTCCATTTCCCTGCTGCGGTCACTGGTAATCGTTAGTGGATTAATGCTCAAATCTATTCCTCCCGTTCGTAAGGAATCTAACATATCGGAAAAATCCATTGGTACTAGTTTATACGCTAGTTCTAAATCTTCTGCTATTTGCCGCCATAACCATACGTTTAACCCCTGTAATTTTGGCCCTTCTTCTACTATAAAAGGCGCTGCTGGTGTATATGCAACCAGTAAAGTATCTCGAACCACTTGACTTTGGGCTACAAAACTTACGAAACATATAATTAGAATGAAGGTCTTCCGCATATAGTATAGATTCATTGGTAAAATTAAATATACGGTATTACAGATTAGAAAGGTAGGTTTGGAATTCAGAAAAATGATACTTTTAAGGTATAAACTTAAGCAATGGATATAAAAGGACTAGGACAGGAAGATATAACAGAAGAACTACAGGTACAATTATCGGAACTTTATCTCCAACTCAATTCACAATTAAAACAAGTACAGCTTAGTACTATTTTAGAGGTGCCCGAACGTATAGATATTGCTGCCTGTTTTGAAAAAAATGTATTAATCGGCATCGCAATGATGGCAAATTACAAGGTAGTATCGGGTTACAAAGGAATGATTGAGGATGTGGTGGTTTCTGAACAGCACCGCGGTAAAGGTATTGGAAGAAAACTTATGGAATTACTTATAGAACAGGCCAAAATAAGAAAACTTAACGATGTACTGCTTTTTAGTGGCCATCATAGAACAGCGGCTATAGCATTATATAAAAGCCTAGGATTTAACATTAAAACCAGTGGTTTATACGTTAAAAAAGTGAACTAATACTATCATACTTTTTTTACATGTTGTAATTGATTCTTAAGCTCATCCATAGATTCCTGAAGCTGTCTTAACAATCCGGTATCTGTTGTGGCATCTACATTAAAGGTTATCTTGCTACTTACCTCCCATATTTCTTGAATCTGAAAAGGTTTGATATCGTATGGCGGATACGTTTCATTCAGGGAAACCAACGTAATGTTATTAGAATTGGGACGTTTCACAATTTTCTTTACCATGATGGAATCTAGCAAGACCACAACATACATCTTATTGGCACTCACATGGTCTATGTGTTCAATTGCTCTTGCCAAAACCCATTCTCCCGGATGTAAATTAGGCAACATACTATCACCCTCTACCTGAAAACCTCTGTACGTTGCGTTCCTAAATTCGGGTATAGGCAAATCAAATGCCGGTAATTGTTGGTACCAACTGGTATCAGCAATATTCTGTGGGTATCCTGCCGCTGCTTTTGCATTTACCAGAACCATATTGTCATTCTGCTCCGCATCTACAGTAACCACTTTTGGAATAACACTGGTGTTGGAAGTTTCCAGATATTGTTGATCGCTTTCTCCGAATAGCCAAAGTGGATTGATTTTAAACTGCTTTAAAAGTTCCGATACTACCTTACCCGAAAGTTTGGTTCGTCCCCTTTCTATATCTGCCGTAGTATTGGAGACTCCCAAAAGTTTAGCAAATTCTGCCTGGGTATGACCTAAATCTCTTCTGATATCAATAAATCTTTTTAAAGTCAACTCATTTTCCATACTCAAAGATACACATTATGGATTATTTCCAAAATATTAATTGGATTATTTCCATAATTAGGAATATATCCATAAATTTGGAATATATACAATGATTCATTTTTAGAATCAAGAACTACCTTATTATTAAGTATCGGAATAAAATCCAATTAACAGCAAACCCATGAACACAATTCACACACCAGATTATTCTGAGTTCTTAGAAAAAAGTAGAAATGCGGTTTTAAGCGCTGGGTATATTTATGTGGTGTGGAAAAGTAGGGTTAAAAAGAATGCTATCAGCCTAAAGAAAAGAGTCCTATTATTTTATTTCTAAATATATAAAACTATGGCAACGGTTCAAGAACCAATACAGAAGGATATGGAAAGTAAATCAAAAATCTTCATTTATGACGGAAGTTTTAATGGCTTTTTGACAACCGTTTTCATTGCTTTTGAATATAAATTGACTCATGTAGATATACAGCCTAGAGGCCGCATACAAAAAGGATTATTTACTGAAACCGAAACCATATTCACAAACATCGATAAAGCAAAACGTGTTTGGACCGGTATTAGAAATCGTAATAATACGGCAATCAAGAACATTTATTTTGCATTTTTAAGCGAGCAGCAAGGGATAGAACCCCTACTCTACAGCTATATTCGAAAATTAATGAATTGTAATGAAAATAGCACTGCGGGTTTTTCCAGTGATTATATTCTCCAAATCAATCAGCTTGCACATAAAGTGGGAAGGGAAAAAAGGCATATGGAAACTAAATTGGACTTTCAACGTACCAGAGATGCTGTTTACTTTGTCCAAATAGCACCCGATTTTGATGTACTGCCCTTACTCTCCAAACACTTTCGTTCCCGTTACACAGATAAACCATGGATAATTTATGATACAAAGCGAAATTATGGTCTTTACTATAATTTAAGTGGAGTTGAACTTATTGGGCTAGACTTAACCGATTCGATTATAGATCAAATGATATCAAACGTAACCATTTCCAATGTAGAAATGGGAAACAGTTGTTTTGAACACCTGGATATTAAATCCCATATCAGTTTAAAACTGCATCACTCGTATACTCCTAAACGAAATAGCAACTATATTTTGGGAAAGCAGGCGAGTTAATCGACCTAGGTTTTAATAAGCGGCGACACATTATCCTTTGTACACTTAGAACTTGGTAGAAATAGAATGGTACGAAGCGATTGGTAAAGGTTATCTATGCTAAGCGGATTAAATAACAGAAATTGGTTATAAGTTAATGGTTATTTTTGTTATCGTAAAAAACACGATAACCATGTTAAAAAGAATTGCAACACTTACCCTCGTTTCCCTATTATTCGTTTCCTGCTGGAAAGACAAGAGCCCTGAAGACCTTATTCGTTTAAAAGATAAATTCAAATCTACCGTATCGGCATTTGAAAAGAAAAAAGAAACGGCAAACAAAAACGTAACTAAAGGACTTAAAACTTTAAACGCGCTTAAAACTGCCTTGGAGGATACAAAAAATGAAGATAAAGAATTCGCAAAGGTCTATGGTGATTGGGAAAAAGTAAACAAACGCGTAGAAAAATTGAACAAGGAATATGAAGATTTGAAAGAGCATGCCTCCAACCTCTTCAATGCTATGGAGACCCAAACCAATAGCCTAAGTGACGAAGCCAGTAGAAAAACCCTAAATGGTGCTATTGAAAAAGCAAGAACTAAATATAACGGCACCTTAGCCAATACTTCAAAAGCTATTGAAAAGTTACAATTGCTACACGGTGATGCTGTAGAAGTCGTTAAAGCATTGGAAGTCGCCGCAGCATTAAATTCCTTCGACAATATCAATGACCAAATGAAAAGCATAGAAGGTCGTGTAGACGGTATTATGCAAGAACTAAATGTTGCAGTTGTAGAGAGTAAAAAACTTTATGAGAAGAAGATTACAGAGTTGGGAGAAGAGTAGTCTGTTTTCATTTGATACAACGAATTATAAGCACGGGGCTTGACCATAAAGTCTATCCCCTACTTATAATCCAGACTCCCACCTTTAAACAAAATAATTACATGTGCTGTAAAACAGAACATTGTAAGAAAGTATAGTTGCAATAATTACGGATTGTGTAGTACTACAGGTCTATTTTTTCATCAATAAGGTATGTATTTATGGTATCTAACATTGTAAGTAAGGCATACTGGAGGTATGTGTCAAATTAATGAGTATGCAAACTCCCTAAGAATCACAAAAGCTGATAAAACTTTGAGCTAAGGACATTGGAAAGCTATGATACTACCCCTTTTATTGCCTTTTTTCATCCTAAAAAATACGTATCTTACCCACTGTTATGCGTGCATAGTAATCTCCCTCTTTTAAAAACATAAAAAATGACCAAGTATCCCCATATTTTTGAACCCTTAGATTTAGGATTTACTACCCTTAAAAACCGAATTCTAATGGGTTCCATGCATACAGGTTTAGAAGAGGAAAAAAATGGCTTGGAAAAGATAGCTACCTATTATGCAGAACGTGCTGAAGGTGGCGTTGGTTTAATTGTTTCTGGTGGGATTGCACCAAATGTTCAAGGTTGGACAGGCCCTTTTTCGGCACGAATGAGCTCAAAAAAACACGCAAAACATCATAAGGTAATTACGGATGCAGTACATGCTGCAGGTGGTAAAATATGCATGCAAATTCTACACGCAGGCCGTTATGGATATCATCCCTTCGCGGTTGCACCATCGGCCATTAAATCCCCAATTTCGCCCTTTAAGCCTTTTAAACTTAAGCAATCTGGTATTCAGCGTACGGTTCGAGATTTTGTAAATTCCGCCAAACTAGCAAAATTAGCAGGTTATGATGGAGTAGAAATTATGGGTTCAGAGGGCTATTTAATTAACCAATTTATTACAGAAAGGACCAATAAGCGTACTGATACTTATGGTGGAAGCTATGAAAACAGAATGCGTTTACCCATTGAACTCGTAAGGCAAACACGAAAAGCAGTTGGTAGGGAGTTTATCATCATCTATCGCTTATCCATGTTAGATCTTGTAGAAAAAGGAAGTACTTGGCAAGAGGTAGTCGCTCTGGGCAAAGAAATAGAGAAAGCGGGTGCCACTATCATAAATACTGGAATTGGTTGGCACGAAGCACGCATACCCACCATTGCAACATCGGTACCAAGAGCTGCATTTACTTGGGTTACTAAAAAAATGAAAGAAGAACTTTCGATTCCCTTAGTGACGTCCAATAGGATAAATATGCCAGAAACCGCTGAAAAGGTATTGGCAGCAGGGCATGCGGATATGGTCTCGATGGCCCGACCTTTTTTGGCTGATTCAGAATGGGTAAATAAAGCCGCAGAAAATAAAGCGGACGAAATCAATACATGCATTGGTTGTAACCAAGCGTGTTTAGACCACGTGTTTCAACAAAAAGTAGCCAGTTGCTTGGTAAACCCAAGAGCGTGCCATGAAACAGAACTTAATTACCTTCCTACGGAAAAAAAGAAAAAAATTGCAGTTGTCGGCGCAGGTCCCGCAGGTTTAGCCGCATCAACAATTGCTGCAAAAAGAGGACATGATGTGACACTTTTTGATGCCGATACAGAAATAGGGGGGCAGTTTAATATGGCCAAGCAAATACCAGGTAAGGAAGAATTCTACGAGACCATTCGTTATTTTAAAAAGCAAATAGAGCTTCATAAGGTAACTGTTAACTTAAATACGCGCGTTACTGCTGAAGATTTAGAAAATGGCAATTTTGACGAGGTCATAGTAGCGACGGGAATCAAACCAAGAATCCTTAAAATTGAAGGTATTGAAAATCTTAAAGTATTAAACTATATTGATGTTTTAAAGTTAAAGAAGCCAGTGGGTAAACGTGTGGCTGTTATTGGTGCAGGTGGTATTGGTTTTGATGTGTCAGAATACTTAGCACAAGAAGGAGAAAGCACATCATTAAATATTGATGCCTGGTTAAAGGAATGGGGAATTGACAAAACAATGACCGCTAGAAGCGGAATTGAAGGGGTAACCGCAGAAGTTCACCCATCACCACGAGAAATTTTTATGTTCAAGCGCAGTAAGGGCAAGTTTGGTGGTAACCTAGGAAAAACTACAGGTTGGATTCACCGATCTACGCTCAAAAAGAAAAAAGTTCAGTTTATCAACGAGGTGCAATACACGAAAATTGATGACTTAGGGCTGCATTATACTCAAAATAATGAGGAAAAAGTGTTGGCAGTAGATAACGTCATTATTTGTGCCGGTCAATTACCATTTGCTGCATTAGTAGCCCCATTAGAGGCAAAAGGTATCAAAGTGCACGTAGTTGGCGGTGCGGATGTTGCCGCGGAATTAGATGCAAAACGGGCTATTAATCAAGCCAGTAGAGTAGCCGCTAAAATTTAAGGATGATCAACTAAAAAGGAACTAATAATCTTATTAATTTCCATACTAAGTTATATACTGAAAATAATCACCTGATAACTCATTTTGCCAGCCATTTAGAGTATCGACCAATACAACGACGAGCTTGACTAGGTCATCGATATCAACCCATTCATTGGATTTATAAAAGTTTTCACCAAAAGTATCGATTCCATAGCACGGAACATCTAAAAATCGTACAGGATACGTAATCAATCAAAAAAACTTCGAGCGTAAATTACTAAGCACTTGATGCTCTCGTCGTTGGTAAGGCTTTCCTTTTAGTAAATTTATAAAAAACCTCTAACTGACTTTTATCACTTTTTCACTTAGTTTTCTTTCGTAATTTTAGCTCTTAATACGAGCTTATGATTGATAATATGTTACTTGCGAAATTAAAAACTAAGGCGCATTTGCTAGAATATCTCGAACAATCTAAAAATGACGTGCCCCTCTACACAGATGTATTGGATAAATATTATTATGAGAGGCTGCTCTTACAACTACAAGCTGAGCTTGTAGATTTCCAAAAATGGGTGAAAAAAGAAGATAAAAAAATAGCCATCATCTTTGAAGGACGAGATGCTTCTGGTAAGGGTGGCACTATACGCCGATTTACAGAGCATTTGAATCCGCGAGCAATGCGTATAGTGGCACTTAACAAACCTACAGAGATTGAACGCAAACAATGGTACTTTAACCGCTACATAAAAGAACTACCTAATGCGGGTGAAATTGTTTTTTTTGACCGCAGTTGGTACAACAGGGCAGTTG
>CAZMUV010000051.1:0-27082 GCA_964569345.1 uncultured Maribacter sp.
TATTTTAGGATAAGGGCATAATCGTGGGTGGCCATCAATATAGTGCGCCCAGATTTGTTTATCTCCTGTAATACTTTCATCACCTCTACGCTGGTCTGTGGATCCAAGTTTCCCGTAGGTTCATCAGCTAAAATAAGTTCCGGGTCATTCAAAAGTGCCCTAGCAATGGCGACACGCTGTTGTTCGCCACCCGAAATTTCATGCGGATACTTAAAGCCTTTCGTCTTCATACCCACTTTTTCCAGTACGGTCTCTACTTGGGTATCCATTTTCGCCTTGTCTTTCCAACCCGTAGCTTTTAGCACGAACAACATGTTTTGATTGATGTTCCTGTCCGGCAACAATTTAAAATCTTGAAAAACAATCCCCAATTTTCTTCTAAGAAAGGGGATGTCATTTTCTTTTAGGGTCTTTAGATTGAAATCTACGATACTGCCTTCGCCCTGTTTTAATGGCAGGTCGCCATAGAGCGTTTTCATAAAGCTACTTTTGCCACTTCCGGTCTTACCGATAAGGTATACAAATTCTCCTTTGGTTACATGAATGTTTACCTCGTTCAAAACAAGACTTTCCTTTTGAAATATAGCAGCATCCTTTAGCTCTAAAACAGTGTTTTCCATAGTGTAAATGTTGATATAAAAGTAATAAGTTCCTAACGATATTAATGAACTGTTTTCTAAATTCTTTTCCTTTGCTGTTTATTATACATACTTAGGTACGCTATTTGCCGTTATCCCTAATAACACGAAAGTGCCACTAAATAGTTAGAGAACGCTATGCTTAAAAAATTCCTAGTTTACATTCCTGTACTTACAGGATTTCTCTGGTCATCCAACGCTCAGGAAACCAAGATTTATACCCAAAAACAGAAAAATTTTCAAGATGCGCTTGCCTTGTATAATAATGAGCAATATCAGGCAGCGCAGACTATTTTTCAAAAAGTAAACTCAACTACTGATAATGAGGAGGTTGCTGCCAATAGTGCTTACTACGCTGCCAATGCTGCTGTGCGATTGAATCAGCAGGGTGCAGATCGTTTAATGGAGGATTTTGTGGAAAAATATCCAACATCCACCAAACGGAATTCCGCTTTTGCAGATGTGGCCGAGTATTATTTTGAAACGGGTAAATATCCATACGCTCTTAAGTGGTATAATAAGGTAGACCAAAGTGCTTTGTCTAGAGCTGAAATGGATAAGTTTAATTTTAATTATGGCTATTCCCTGTTCTCATCGCGAAAGACGGAAGATGCAGAACGCTACTTGTCTAAGGTCTCCAATTCCGCCGTCTATGGCTCTCAGGCCAAGTATTATTTAGGGTATATTTCCTATCAGGAAGATGACTATGAAACAGCGAATGAGCGTTTTGATCAGATTACGGACCAAGACTTACTGGAGAAAAAGCTAAGTTACTATCAGGCTGATATGAACTTTAAACTTGGTAAGTTCGAAGAGGCTATCGCGCTAGCAAAAAAGCAGTTACCAAAATCGGATCGTAAGGAGGTCTCGGAACTTAATAAAATCATAGGGGAAAGCTATTTCAACCTAAAACAATACAGCAATGCAATCCCTTATCTTGAGGCCTATAAGGGTAAAGGAGGTAAATGGAGTAATACGGATTTCTATTTATTGGGGTATTGCTACTACAAGCAAGAGGACTACAGCAATGCCATACAGCAGTTTAATAAAATCATTGGGGGTACCAATAGTGTTTCACAAAATGCATATTATCATTTAGCGGAATGTTATTTGAAGTTGGATAAAAAACAGGAAGCGTTAAACGCCTTTAGGAATGCATCGCAGATGGATTTTAAACCAGAAATCCAAAAGGATGCCTTCTTGAACTATGCGCGTTTAAGTTATGAGGTTGGGAATGCCTACGAGCCAGTTCCTCAGGTCATCACCAATTATTTGGATACGTATCCAAATGATGAGCACCAAGAGGAAATGCAGACCCTTTTGGTAGATTCTTTTATTACTTCCAAGAATTTTGCAGGAGCCATGGAGCTTTTAGAAAAGAATAAAGGCTACGCTACGAAGGCTACCTATCAAAAAGTGGCGTATTACAGAGGTATAGAGCTTTTTATGGAAACTGATTATGCAGGAGCTTCTGAGACACTAGAAAAATCACTTAAAAATGCTGAAGATTTAACGTTTAAAGCACGGGCGGACTATTGGAAAGCAGAGGCAGATTATCTGTTGAACCGTTTTGATGCCGCCGCAGCGGGATTTTTATCCGTCAAGCAAAATACATCTTCAGGGCTTCAAACCAATTTAACAGATGTCGATTACAGTTTGGCTTATGCCTATTTTAAACAGAAGAATTACGACAAGGCTATAAGTTATTTTGCTGCGTTTACCGCGAAAGGAAGTAGTGATGTAGCGAAACTGAACGATGCTTATTTACGTTTAGGGGATAGTTATTTTGCAACCAGTAAATACTGGCCGGCTATTGAAACGTATAACAAAGCTTTGGCGCTCAGTGGTCCTGAAAAGGACTATGCTTCGTATCAAAAGGCTATGAGTTACGGTTTTGTAGGCAAGGGAGATACCAAAATCGAAAGTCTCGAAAACTTTGTTTCGGAATACTCGAAGTCAAGCCTTAGGGACGATGCGCTCTATGAACTGGGGAATTCTTATATAAGTAATGGACAAGAAAGCGAGGGCTTACAGGCCTATAATCGATTGATACGTGATTTTAGGGCAAGCAGTTTGGTACCCCAGGCCTTAATGCGACAAGGGTTGGTGTATTATAATGGCAATAGGAATGAAGATGCCTTGGCCAAGTTTAAGACCGTAGTTCGGGATTTTCCTAAAAGTCAAGAAGCAATACAGGCTGTTGCCACAGCAAAATTGGTATATGTTGATTTAGGTCAGGTAAACGAGTACGCGGCATGGGTAGAAAATCTGGATTTTGTAGATATTACAGATACAGAACTGGACAATGCAAATTTTGAATCGGCGCAAAAACAGAACAGGGACGGTAACACAGACGCGGCTATCCGTGGGTACAAAAATTATATTGAACAATTTCCCAATGGGCTGCACGCCATAGATGCTAATTTCAGTTTGGCCGTATTATATTTTGGTAAAGGGGATAAAGAAGCAGCCTTGCCCTATTACACATATGTGGCGGATAGAAATACAAGTGAATATGCAGAGCAGGCCTTGACTAGGGTTTGCGAGGTGTACATTGGTAAGCAGGATTATAAAACTGCCTTACCGTATTTATTAAAACTAGAGATTCGGGCAAATATTCAGCAGAACAGAACCTTCGCCCAAAGCAACTTAATGAAAGGCTTCTACGAGCAACGGAACTATGATAAGACCTTGGAATATGCCGAGAAGGTACTGGCAACCCCGAGCATAGATGATCGTATTAAGAGCGATGCTCAGATTATGATTGCCCGATCCGCCATAGCGACCAATGATGAGGGGAAGGCAAAATCTGCATATGCAAAGGTGCTAAAGATAGCTTCTGGAGCAACAGCGGCCGAGGCCTTGTATTACGAAGCCTATTTTAAAAATAAGGAAGGCGATGCCGAATCCTCTAATATTGCGGTTCAGAAATTGGCTAAGGATTATGCGACCTATAAAGAATGGGGAGGTAAAGGACTGGTGCTGATGGCAAAGAATTTTTATGCCTTGGACGATGCGTATCAAGCGACGTATATTCTGGAGAGCGTCATTGCTAATTTTGCCCAGTATCCAGAAATCGTTGCCAATGCAAAAGGAGAGCTCGCCATTATCAAATCCAAAGAAGCACAACGAAATTCCTCGGTAAACCCAAATCAAGATTAATGTACCAAAGTAATAGAACACGTATGTACAAAAGTATAATAGTAGTGGGTGTATTGTTCGTGGGCATGCACTGCGCAACAGCCCAAGAGAATGATAAGAAGGAAGATATAGGAACGGAGACTGTTACGGTAACCAAGGCCTATACGCCTACGGTTTCAGATGCCTTTAAAATAAAGTCCCTACCTAATCTTAATGACTCTATCGTATTACAAAAAAAGAAAATTAAGTATAGTATTTTCTCCGTGCCAGTAGCATCTACATTTACACCATCAAAAGGAACGGCATCTCGGGTAGAACGAACGCCGCCACCGGTACTTTTTAACTCCTATGCGTCTTTAGGAGTTGGTAATTTTGGCAATGTAAATGCCGATTTTTATACGAATAGGACCTTAAGCAGGGATGAAGACTTGGTTATTGGGTTGAACCACCACTCCACCCAAGGTGGTATTAAAGGGGTGCAATTAAACGACAGGTTTAGCAATTCTAGTGTTGATGCAGCGTTTAAAAAACGTGATAGGGATTACAATTGGGGTGCGGATTTAGGAGTGCAACATCGGTATTACAACTGGTACGGTTTACCGGAAGGTATTTTTGATGATACCACCATAGCCGCTATAGACGAAGGACAGAATTATTTTATGGGAGAAGTTTCGGGACATTTTAATTTAGAGGATTCTTTCTTTAAAGGTATAGATGCAAAATTTCGCAGGTTCTGGGATTCTGTCGAGTCCGGCGAGAACCGAGCGATAGTTAATGCAGCGTTTGAGTTTCCCTTAAACGAGGAGCTATTTACTGTTGATTTAAATGCCGATTATGTGGGTGGGAGTTTTGAAAACACCAATTTAAGTAACACCGTAAACGAAGGAGGTATAAACTATGGTCAGCTACAAGCGGGGATACGACCTAGTTTGCAGATGCTTAGGGATGATTTGTCTCTTAACCTAGGTGTGAATTTAGTGTATGGTATGGATTTGGAAAATAGTGAAGGCAATTTTTATATCTATCCAGCAATAACCGCTTCCTACCGCTTATTAGAAGAAACCGTCATCGCCTATGGTGGAGTGGTAGGGGAGCTACGTCAAAATTCTTTTCATGGATTTGTGGAAGACAATCCTTTTGTTTCTCCCACCTTAGATATAGCACCGACAGACAGTCAATACAACGCCTACGTTGGTGTAAAAGGCCAGTTATTACCCAATTTAAGTTATAATCTAAAGGGGTCTTATAGTGCGGAAAACAATAGACCCTTGTTTAGATTAAATCCACAGAATCTGTTTAGGAATGATGATAGAGGTTATTATTTTGGTAATTCTTTTGATGTATTCTATGACGATATAAAGACCATTGGTATTTTTGGCGAATTGAATGTGGATGTGAACCGAAATTTTATTTTAGGTGTCAATGCTCAGATAAATGAGTATACCACCGAAACCGATAATCCTGCTTGGAACTTACCGAATTTAGAAGCTTCCTTGTTCATGGATTACCAGATTGGGGAGCAATGGTTTGCAGGTGTTAATTTATTTTATGTAGGCGAGCGTGAAGATTTTTCCAGTGTAGCGGTTGCCAATGTACCACCCTCTGAATTTCCTGTGACACGTATAACTTTAGACGGATTTTTTGATGCTAACGCACATGTAGGATATCGTGTAAACGACCAGTTGTCTCTATTCGTAAAGGCATCTAATATAGCTAACAACAACTACCAGCGCTGGGCAAATTTTCAAGTTCAAGGGCTCCAGGTTTTGGGTGGTGCTACCTATAAGTTCGATTTTTAAAAGGTTTTAAAATGAACATACTAAATCCCTACTCCTGCAAAGGAGTAGGGATTTTCTTATTTTAGGGGTGTACAACAAACATCCATGAGCTGTCGCGACCCTCTCTTTGTTCTTTTTTCTATGCTCTTTATGGTATGCATTCATTATGCTGATGCCCAAAATCTAGTAAAAAACCCCAGTTTTGAACGTTTCGTCAACTGCCCCCAAAAATTAGGAAATCTACACGATGACGTGTTAGATTGGGTAACACCCACCAAAGGGTCTACAGATTATTTTAATGGCTGTAGCCTAGCAATGGGAACTCCAAAAAATTTTAACGGTGAGCAACCTGCCAATTTTGGGGTCGGGTATGTAGGGCTTTACTTTTACGCACCAGAAGATTATAGGGAGTATATACAGGCTCCCCTAAGTCAAAAACTGATAAAGGAGGAGACGTATACGGTTTCTTTTTATGTAAGCTTAGCGGAGCGCTCAGATTTTGCTATTAAAGAATTTGGGATACAGTTCACGGAAAACCCTGTCATGGTAGCTACGCGAAAAACCTTATCAAGAATGCACCTTTCCAAAATCTCTGGGGACGTCACCAATTATTTCGAGATAAAATATTCTGATTTCTATTCTGATAAAAAAGATTGGGTGAAGGTAGAAAAGGAATTTGTGGCAAAAGGCACGGAGAACTATATCATTATTGGTAATTTTAAAAATAATGCAAGCACCCAAAAATTTAGAACCAAGCGGAATGTCACAAAGGGCTCGTATTACTATGTTGATATGGTATCCGTAGTGCCGCTAAATCCAAAGATTCATTATGGAATAGATGATCTTACCGATGGAAAATCTTTTCAGCTGGATAGCATCCATACATTCAAAAATTTGCTGTTTCTCTTTGATACCTTCCAGTTGTTACCCAAGTCGAAAACAGAGTTGGATGAAATAGAAGTCTATTTGTCTCTTCGCAAAAATCTAAAGATTCAAATATCTGGACATACGGATGTTATAGGTAATAGCGTATACAACAAACAGCTATCGGAAAATAGAGCCAAAGCCGTAGCTGATTACTTGATAGAGAAGGGAATTGATAGTACACGGATATCCTATCACGGATTTGGTAGTGAAAAACCGGTGATGCAAAACGCCACAAGTACCGGTCGCCAAAGTAACAGGCGGGTGGAATTTCGGATTATGGACTAGGGTATGGCTATTTTGAAATACTATTATCACAGACTAAGCCAGTATAACAAACGCTAATCTCAATCAAAGATTTACTTTTGCAGGGAAATTAAAGCATGTCTACCAAACGAAATCTCCTGAGTATTAATCCTGCTAAAAGCCCATTTTTTTATGGCTATGTTATTTTGGCCATTGCCACTGTGGGTGTTTTCTTTAGTATACCAGGGCAAACCATAGGGGTTTCTGTTTTTACGGATCCGGTAAAGGATGCCTTGGGTCTTTCTAGAAATCAGTTTAGTAATGCATATATGATTGGAACTATTGCAAGTTCTCTTTTGATTGGGCGTGCAGGGGTTTGGTTCGATCTTTTTGGGGCTAGGAAAGTTGCCTCTTTGGCAGCCTTGGGTCTGGCATTGACCTTGTTCCTTTGTTCTTGGTCAGCCTCCATTAGTAGTCTGGTAAAGGAAATGCTAGAACAAGATACCTGGGTCATCCCGTTTATTTTAATGACTGTTTTGTTTTTTATGCTGCGTTTTTCCGGCCAAGGAATTTTGACCATGGCATCACGTAACGTAATAATGATTTGGTTCGATAAGAACCGTGGAAAAGTAAATGCTGTTAGCAGCGTGGCCGTTTCCTTGGGTTTTTCTTCCTCACCTTTGTGGGTGAGCGTATTGATTGATTCTAATGGATGGGAAGATGCGTGGCGTTATTTGGGTGCTGCCGTATTTCTGTTCAGTATACTGGCATTTCTCTTGTATAAAGACGCGCCAGAGGTTTACGGACTTGTTCCAGATGGTGATAAAATTATTGAAACGGAAGGTTCACAGCCAAAAGCTGTTAAAAAGCAGTATACTTTAAAGGAAGCCAAGACCACACGTGCTTTTTGGATGTATGGACTAGCATTGGCCTTCAATAGTTTTTTTATTACAGGACTTACCTTTCATATCGTTTCTGTTTTTGAAAACGAAGGGTTTGCGAAAGCCGACGCCATCAGTATATTTTTACCAGCCTCTATTGTGGCCGTGACTATATCTACCATTTTTAATTTTCTAAGTGATTATATTGCACTGCAGCTTTATCTATACCTCTTACTTTTTGGTGGTGTACTTTCTTCTTTAGGGTTTTTGTTACTTTCTACTTCCGTAGGCGTTCCGTTTTTAATTGCTGGTTTTGGTATTATGGGCGGATTTTTTGCTGTACTAAATGCCGTGGCATGGCCGCGTTTTTATGGAAGGACATACTTAGGGAGTATTACCGGAAAAGTAATGAGTTTTTTGATTTTGGCCAGTGCCTTGGCGCCGAGTATATTTAGCCTAAGTCTGTCTACTTTTGGCTCGTATCATCTGGTTGGTTATTTGGGACTTGTATTTTTGGTATTCCTCCTTATTGCTTCGGTAAAGGCGAAAAATCCGCAGTAAATTAGCGCTAATTTATACTTGTTCTATTACTTTTTTTGAACTAAAAAACAATTACCTAAAATTCACTCTATTTTTTTAATAATCAGAATATTCAGTAGGATAGAGCAGCATAATGTCCGCTTTCTTCATATTGTTCTTGTAATAGTCATCTTCTTTTAAGGCTGTCCATTTATCAGAAGAAAAGAACCCTTTCCATAATTCGTCCCGTTTGGCCATACTTGAAAATGTAGTCATATACATGAGATTGGGCATGGCATCGCCAGAAATTACTTCGGCATAGAAAACTGCATTAAAACCTAGGCTATTAAAAAGTGCCACTTCGCCGCCTTGATTAAACATGTGTACTTTGTTTTTATAAGTTACCTCCGTGGGCGATTCATAACTTCTAAGTTCATACACTCTTTTTGCTCGTGGCTCTTCCATTTTTACGGGTATCATTTTAGGCATATCAGTAAACGCCCGCATAAGTACAGAGTTGATGCGTTCATACGGTGCTTTGTCGTAGGCTGCTTGTAAATACGTTTCGCCATCGGCTAGATGCGCTTTATCCTTTAGTAAAAAGTCTTCCAGTGCTTCAAACTGAAGCAAAGATGTAAAGGGGATGAAAACGTATATTTTATCTGCCTTAACAAAGGTATCATTGTGTAGTTTAAAGACACCAACACTATTGATTCCATACCTTTTTATGGCAGGCAAAAATGCTTTTTCAAGATAGGTGTCTACCAGCTGCTCTTGCATTTCGTTTTGTACCGTGTAAGTTTTAAGCTGGTAGTACTCTTTTTTATTCTGAGCATGTATGTTTACACTAATAATTAGTAGAAGCAATAGTAATGGGGTTGTTCTAATCCAAGAAAATAACATAGTAGATTTTTGTGTTACTGTTTTTATATGTTAAAGTTACTAAATACTTGTATACGAATCGATTATTGGAAAACTAGAGTGGGTAATTTCCTATAAAGGCTTAAAACATCCTACCTTTACAAAAAGTAATACGATGGATAAGAATTTAGCTGTATTGATAGATGGAGATAATATACCTTCTGCATATGTAAAAGAAATGATGGAAGAGATTGCTAAATACGGTAATCCAACCATTAAACGTATTTATGGAGATTGGACTAATCCTCGTTTAGGTAAATGGAAGAATGTGCTACTTGAAAATGCAATTACACCCATTCAGCAATACGGTTATACACAAGGGAAGAATGCTACCGATTCTGCTATGATTATCGATGCTATGGATGTCTTGTATTCTGGTAAGGTAGACGGTTTTTGTATTGTAAGTAGTGATAGTGATTTTACTCGTTTAGCAACTAGGCTTCGTGAGGCGGGAATGCAGGTATACGGTATAGGAGAGCGGAAGACCCCAAACCCATTCATTGTGGCTTGTGATAAATTTATTTATATAGAGATATTAAAGGCCCAAGGGGAAGAGGAAGCAACTAATCCTGATAAATCCAAACCAAAGACAGATAATAAGGTAGATAAAATTACACCTAAAGCATTACGCTTTATGTCTAATACCATCGATGATGTTGCAGATGATGACGGATGGGCATTTTTGGGTGATGTTGGGAGTTTATTGCAGAAAAAACAACCTAATTTTGACGCTAGAAACTATGGTTTTCAAAAACTAACACCGCTTATTAATAGCATACCACATTTTGAAATAGAACGAAGAGAAGATTCAAAAGGCAGGAAGAAGCTTATTTATGTTCGTATTAAAGAGAAAAAGAATACCCGTTCTTCAAAATCTTGATTTTGCTGCAGTAGAGGGTACTTTTAAATAAAAAAGGTGATGCTTTATCAAAATCCATCAGTTCCTATGAAATTACTAACGCTAACGGAATAATTTTAAGAATTTTACGTTGTAAGGTCATATCTAATACACATTTAAAATGATGAGACGATTTCAGTTTTTAGCCGGACTCTTAGTTTTTACTTTAACATCAAGTTACGGAGTATTTGCTACACCAAGTAATTTTGTGTCAATAACGGAGTCCATACTTACGGTTGTTGATAAAGGAGTTGTTGGTGTTTGGGATTATGAAGTAGAAGGAACGGAGGATGCATATAGAAAAGGAGTCTTGTTTGTTCGTATGGAGAACGGAGCGCCCATTGTTGAGGTGCATTTAGGTAACGGAGTTCTAAACGGGCAAGATGTGCAACTAAAAGGCAATACTTTAAAATTTATTGTAAACATAGAGGGTACGGAGCGTGTACTTGTAGTTTTGAATGCCGCAGCCGATACAATCCAAGGCCAAGCATCTTCCAGCCAAGGTAGTTTTACCATTAAAGGGATTAGGAAGTTACCGCCACAGTAAAAACCCTAAATAATATTGAATAAAAAAACCTAAGCATAGCTTAGGTTTTTTTATTCAATATTATTTTAATTTACCACATTATCGGCACGGCTACCCTAACAGTATCCCAGCCCATAACCATGTGGGCGCCACCATCTACATCCTTAAAGGCTATAGAAAATTCTTCAAGGGAATCACCTGAACTAGTGCTTCCCATCACACGAACCACGTCCGAGGCTTCCTTGTAAAAATAAGAGCCCCATTGGTTTAATTGGTTGTGCAGTATTACCGTCCATTCCTTTTCGCCAGGTATGGTAAGTAATGCATACGTACCAGCTTTAACTTCTTTTCCTCCAAAAGTAACATCTTTGTAGAATGTAATTTCTGGAGCTTCGTTGGCGCCTGTTCTCCAAACTTCGCCTGCTGGTGCAAGCTCCGATAAAGAACGACCGTTTAGTTGTGGTCTTCCGTAAGAGATGCGTACTACTTTCTCAGAGATTTTATAATCGCTTGGGTAGGAAGCCATGTCGGATGGACTTTTATCCATTCCTGGGAATTTTTGGGCGTTGGAGTTTGTTGTAAAAACCAAGGCAAATACAGATAGAGCAAGGGTAACTAATTTTTTCATCATTAAAGTTTATTTTTAAACTGGTCCAAAGCTAAGTAGTTCGTAAATTAAATTTGCTTAAAATGTCGTTAATTTTTTTCAATACTTACATATAGATTTAATATGTCCAAAATTTTAGTATTCAAGTTGTAAATTATATTTAAAAATTGAATTAATGTGTTATAATGAAATCATATAATTAGTTTTAGTTTGATAATTGAAACAATAAAATGATATTTGTGTTCAAATTGATATAATAGTAAAGATTATGTGTGGAATAGTGTGTGCATTTGAGGTTAAGGAAAGTACCGAGGTACTACGACCTAAGTTGTTGGAGATGTCAAAAAAAATCCGTCATAGAGGTCCAGATTGGAGTGGTATATATAGTAATGATAAAGCAGTTTTAGCTCATGAAAGATTGGCTATCGTAGACCCTGCCTCTGGAAAACAACCGCTACTTAGTACCGATGGTAAATTAGTGCTAGCCGCCAACGGAGAAATTTATAATCATAGGGAATTAAGAAAGCAGTTTGTAGGGAAGTACGATTTTCAGACAGAATCTGATTGTGAAGTCATCTTAGCCCTGTACCAGGAAAAGGGAGTTGATTTCTTGGATGATATGAACGGTATTTTTGGTTTCACCATCTATGATGCAGAGAAGGATGAATATTTTATAGCACGGGATCACATGGGAATTATTCCCTTGTATATGGGATGGGACCAAAATGGAACCTTTTATGTGGCTTCAGAATTAAAGGCATTGGAAGGTACTTGTACCAGAATTGAACTTTTTCCTCCGGGGCATTACTTGCATAGTTCGGACGGAGCGCTTAAAAGATGGTATTCTAGAGATTGGATGGAGTATGACGCCGTTAAGGAAAACGAGACCAGTATCCAAGAAATTAAAGAAGCGCTAGAAGCTGCCGTACATAGGCAATTGATGTCCGATGTGCCCTATGGAGTATTGCTTTCTGGTGGATTGGATTCTTCCGTAATCTCTGCTGTTGCAAAGAAATACGCGCAAAAACGGATAGAATCAGACGACACGACCGATGCTTGGTGGCCACAATTGCATTCTTTTTCGGTGGGACTTGAAGGCTCTCCGGATTTGGCTGCTGCTCGTACCGTAGCCGACCATATTGGTACGGTGCATCACGAGATAAAATTCACGATTCAAGAAGGCTTGGATGCTATAAAGGATGTGATTTATAACCTAGAGACCTATGATATTACAACTATTAGAGCTTCTACACCGATGTACTTAATGGCTAGGGTCATTAAATCGATGGGGATAAAAATGGTGCTTTCTGGTGAGGGCGCAGATGAGTTATTTGGTGGTTATCTATATTTTCATAAGGCACCAAGTCCAAAAGACTTCCACGAAGAAACGGTTCGCAAACTAGATAAGTTGCATATGTACGATTGCCTTAGGGCGAACAAGTCATTAGCGGCTTGGGGAATAGAAGGTCGTGTGCCGTTTTTGGATAAGGAGTTTATGGATGTTGCCATGCGCATCAATCCACAGGATAAAATGATCAATGGCGAACGTATGGAAAAATGGGTCGTAAGAAAAGCCTTTGAAGACATGTTGCCACATAGCGTTGCGTGGAGGCAAAAAGAACAATTTTCTGATGGTGTTGGGTATAGTTGGATAGATACACTCAAAGAAGTGGTAAATACTGAAGTAACGGATGAGCAATTGGCAAACGCTAAATTCAGATTTCCATTGCAAACACCTACCAGTAAGGAAGAGTTTTACTATAGGTCTATATTTGAAATGCATTTCCCTTCAGATGCTGCAGCTCTTTGCGTACCCCAAGAACCATCTGTGGCTTGTAGTACAAAGATTGCCTTGGAATGGGACGAGGCGTTTAAAAACATGAACGACCCTTCTGGTAGGGCAGTAGCCAACGTACATGACGATGCTTATAAAAAGTAAGGGTCATTATGAATCTGTTTGCTATGCTTAAGGAATAACTCAGTTTTGTTTTTTTTAATTAGTCTTTAAAGGGGCGCCATGAATTTGGTGCCCCTTTTCTAGTTTTAAATGAAATTGGAATGTTACTTCCTTTAGGGTTTAAAATGCTGTATTAATTGAATATATTTAGGGCTATTCTAAAATCTAAGAAAAATGAGAGGAGCGGTAGCAACTAGTATAAAATCTTTTTTGTTTGTTTGGTGTAGTTTATTATTCTTTTCCTGTGCGGGTCAGTCTGCTGCCGAGGCCGAAAAACCAAATATTCTTTTCATCTTATCTGATGATCATACCTCACAGGCTTGGGGTCTTTATGGAGGTATTTTAGAAGACCACGTTCAGAACCAAAACATTCAACGGTTGGCTAACGATGGTGCTGTTCTGGAAAATGCTTTTTGCACCAATAGTATTTGCACGCCTAGTAGAGGTGCTATTCTTACAGGGCAATATAGTCACGTGAATCAGGTGTATACCTTGAACGAGCCAATTCCTCCCGGACATCCCAATATAGCCAAGACCTTTAAAGAGAATGGCTACCAGACTGCTGTAATAGGGAAGTGGCATCTGGTAGAACAGCCAGAAGGGTTTGATTATTTTAACGTGCTACCAGGACAAGGAGAATACTGGAATCCTATATTAAAAACGAAAGAAAACTGGAAAGATGGCCGTGATGGTTCATCTGGAAAGCAGTATGAAGGTTTCTCTACGGATGTGATTACGGAACTGACAATCAATCACCTTAAAAAGCGAGATAGTACCAAACCCTTTATGATGTTCTGTAACTTTAAGGCTACACATGAACCTTTTGATTACCCACCACGGTTTGCTTCGCTTTATGAAAATGATACTATTCCGGAGCCTGAATCTCTTATGGATTTTGGAAAGGAAACTACGGGGAGAACTTTTAAAGGACAAGTGTTGGAGAATTTGGCAGAGCGTTGGCAAAAAGCTACCGACACCGATAATTTTTGGACCACGTATCCTGGACTTCCCTATCCATTAGATGGTTTGGATAGTATTCAAAAGCGTAAAAAAATCTATCAGAAACTCGTGAAGGATTTTATGAGATGTGGCGCTGCAATCGATGATAATATCGGGAAGCTCCTCGATTATTTACAGGATGAAGGAATTGCTGAGAATACAATTGTCATTTATACTGCAGATCAAGGCTACTTTTTGGGCGAACATGGTTTTTTTGACAAACGCTTGATTTACGAGGAGTCCCTCCGCATGCCTTTTGTTATTCGATATCCAAAGGAGATAAAAGGAGGACAGCGTATCGATGATATTATTCTGAATATTGATTTTTCTGCTTTATTAGCGGATTATGCTGGTATTGCTAAACCAGCTTATATTCAAGGGGAAAGTTTTAGGGCAAACCTAAACGGGAATACCGCCAAGGATTGGCGTAAGCAGATGTATTATAGGTATTGGTTGCATAGTCCAGATAGGCCAGCGCATTTTGGTGTCCGAAACGAACGTTACAAATTGGCGTTCTTTTACGGTCAAGATTTGGGTAAAAAAGGCACATCCAAAGAAACAACACTGCCTAGTTGGGAGTTTTATGACCTTGAGGAAGATCCAAAAGAGTTGAATAACGCAATAAATCAAGGCAAGTACGAAACTATTATTGCCGACATGAAGTTACAGCTCAAGGAAGAACGAAAAAAGTATGCTGACCAGGACGAAGACTATCCTGTAATGCGGGATATTTTATCTAAGGCTATGTTGGAGTAGATCACCTTTGAAATCATGCAGGCTTTTAATTTTACTGTAAGAGTATTTGTTCTTATTAGTAGTCGATTTCTATCTTTTTCACTGGAAATAGCAGTTGTTTTTCGTAGGTATTTTGGAAGCTAAAAATACTATTGGTTTTTCCACAATTTTTGTTGATAACTTGCTCATGGCTAAAGGCTACGAACATCATATTTCATGGGGTATTGCGTATATTTGTAAGATTGCAAAATTTGAAGTAAAAACAACCTTAAATTTATGAGTGAAGCAGCAAAAAACGAAGACGAAGAAAATAAGGAAAAGGCATTGAAGAAAAAGCCTGAAGGGCCCGCTAAGGATTATTCAGCGGATAGTATTCAGGCCTTGGAGGGAATGGAGCATGTTCGCATGCGGCCTTCTATGTATATCGGCGATGTGGGCACTAGGGGATTGCACCATTTGGTATATGAAGTGGTTGATAACTCCATTGATGAGGCCATGGGGGGGCATTGTGATACTATAAGTGTTATCATAAACGAAGATAATTCGGTAACTACGAGGGATAATGGTAGAGGGATTCCTGTAGGAATGCATAAAAAAGAAGGGGTATCCGCACTGCAGGTCGTAATGACTAAAATTGGAGCCGGTGGTAAGTTCGATAAGGATTCTTATAAGGTGTCCGGCGGACTACACGGTGTTGGTGTTTCTTGTGTAAACGCCTTGTCTGCCCATTTAAGGGCTACTGTTTTTAAGGATGGTAAAATTTGGGAGCAGGAATATGAGCGCGGTAAAGCAATGTATCCTGTAAAGTCAATTGGGGAGTGTGCCCCGGAAGATAGAGGTACGGAAGTAACTTTTTTGCCGGACACCACCATTTTTACCCAAACCATAGAATATAGTTATGAAACTTTGTCAAGTAGAATGCGTGAGCTTTCATTTTTGAACAAAGGGGTTACGATTTCTATCACAGATAGGCGTCAAAAAGACGAAGAAGGAGAATTTGTATCCGATGTTTTCTATTCTGATGAAGGTTTAAAAGAATTTGTTAAGTTTTTGGACAGTAATAGGGAATCGCTCATTCAGAATGTGATTTCAATGGAGGGAGAGAAAAACGATATTCCTGTTGAAGTTGCCATGATTTATAATACCAGTTACACAGAGAACTTACATTCTTACGTGAACAATATTAACACACATGAGGGCGGTACACACTTGTCTGGCTTTAGAAGAGGATTGACATCTACGTTAAAGAAGTATGCGGATGCTTCTGGTATGTTGGATAAGCTAAAGTTCGAAATACAAGGAGATGATTTCCGTGAAGGACTTACAGCCATTGTTTCTGTTAAAGTTCAAGAGCCTCAGTTTGAAGGCCAGACCAAAACAAAATTAGGTAATAGAGAAGTTTCTTCTGCCGTGAGTCAGGCAGTGTCTGAGATGCTTACAAATTACTTAGAAGAACACCCGGACGATGCTAAGATTATTGTTCAGAAAGTTGTATTAGCTGCGACTGCAAGACATGCTGCTACAAAAGCGCGTGAAATGGTACAGCGTAAAACGGTCATGAGTATCGGAGGCTTGCCAGGGAAATTATCGGATTGTTCCGAGCAGGATCCAGCCTTGTGCGAAGTATTCCTTGTTGAGGGAGATTCGGCAGGTGGTACCGCTAAACAAGGTAGAGATAGGAAGTTTCAGGCAATTTTGCCACTTCGGGGTAAGATTTTAAATGTGGAAAAGGCAATGCCTCACCGTGTTTTTGAAAACGAAGAAATTAAGAATATTTATACGGCCCTCGGCGTAACTATCGGAACAGAAGAAGATAGTAAGGCTTTGAATCTAGAGAAACTGCGCTACCATAAAGTAGTAATCATGTGTGATGCTGACGTAGATGGTAGCCATATTGAAACCTTAATCCTTACCTTTTTCTTCCGCTATATGCGAGAGTTGGTAGAAGGTGGTCACGTGTATATTGCCACCCCTCCTTTATATTTAGTAAAGAAAGGGCAGAAGAAGCAATATGCTTGGAGTGATAAGGAACGCGACGAGATTGCGGATAGTTATAGTGGAGGAGTTGGAATCCAAAGATATAAAGGTCTTGGAGAGATGAACGCAGAACAATTATGGGACACGACCATGAATCCTGACTTTAGGACTTTGCGCCAAATAACCATAGAAAATGCAACGGAAACAGATCGTGTTTTTTCTATGCTAATGGGAGATGAGGTGCCACCTCGTAGAGAATTTATAGAGAAGAATGCCGTCTATGCGAACATTGACACATAGAAATGCTTACTTACACAACAAAAACCTGCACGTATCGTGCAGGTTTTTTAGTTTTATCTTATTAAAGTTTAGTAGTTATTGGAGTGTTCGGTGTATGTTTTAAGCCATATGCGCAAAAACAATCGTATGCGTTCCAGTAGAACCAAGGATTAAAATTTTATAAGATGAAACGTATTTTTACAGGTTTAATAATTTGCAGTTGTTCTTTGTTGACAGCTCAAACGAGTATCAATAATATTTTTGCTGCTGGAGTGGAGGATGCAGAACGCTTCACCACGGATTATTTGGCTCCTTTTTCAGAAAGTACGGTTTATGGTTTTTCTACGGGATGGTACAATACTGCGGAAGCCAAACCTTTGGGAGGATTTGAAATATCCCTAGTAGGTACCATTACAAGTCATAAGAATAAAGAGGATAAAAAGACCTTTATCTTGGATCCTAATGACTATGAAAATTTAGATTTTGTTCAAAATCCAGGCATTGCTAGGCCGGTTTCTTCTGCATTGGGAGATATAGAGGATATCCGTGTTTTCGTTGAAGGAGGGGTAGATGGAGTTACTGTCCGTGAAGAATTTGAACTCCCGTCAGGACTTTCTGCAGAAGGCCTAGATTTTGTTCCCTTAGGCTACCTTCAAGCTAGTGTGGGAATCTTAAAGGGAACGGAAATTAAAGCACGTTTTTTACCTAAGATAGATTATGACGGTGCCTCAGTTGGTCTTATTGGTTTCGGTTTACAGCACGATTTTACCAAATGGTTACCTGCGGATAAGATATTGCCTATTGCCATATCCGGAGTTATAGGATATACAAAGCTCGATGGTGATTTTGATCTTTCGAATATCAATTTGGTAGATGGAGCAAACCAACGTATTGAGGCTGAAATGAGTACATGGTCTTTTAGTGCTGTAGTTTCAACAAAATTACCCATTATCAACTTTTATGGAGGCTTAGGTTATATAACAGGGAAATCCCAAACCGATGTTCTTGGAGAGTATAGGGTAACCAGCGGACCGTTCGCATCCGAAACGTATGTAGACCCTTTCTCTATTACCGAGAATGTAAGCGGTGTAACTGGTAGTATCGGAGCTAAATTAAAGCTAGGGTTCTTTCGATTACATGCTGACTATACATTAGGTGAGTTTAACACCGCCACTGTGGGGGTGAATTTTGGGTTTAGATAGTCGTAAATTGGTCGATATTTTGAAATAGAGATTAACGAAGATTAGACCTATTGGCAAAAACGAAATTAGCCTTTTAAAAGAAACGCTTAATGAGGCGTTTATCGATAAACTATTGTGATCTTACGAAGCATTAGATATGACTGCTGTTTCCTTAAGTGTCTATGAAAATAACAAAGCATAAAAGCTATATACTAAAGCTAGAATTAAAGTTATGTTTGATACAGCAGTGTCGATAATCATGAACATGGATAGTTGAGTACCTAGTCTAAATGCTTTGATTGGTTACAAAACGTATGAGTCTGGTGCACCAGTACTCCCAGAACATAAAAAAGCCTACCCAGATTACTCCAGATAGGCCCTTTCCCATGGCTCTGTTAAAATTGTTTTACTCCTTTATAGCAAAAATATTCCCATCGTTTTGTTGAAGCAAGGCACCTTTTGATATGATTACGATATCGATAGGTTTGTTTTTTACACCTCCATACTCTACGGTATAGATGCCATCTTCTTGAGACCATCTAAAGTCGGTTTGCTCAATTATTTTTCCTGCATTAAACTCGTGGTACCTTCCCAGGTATACGTCGTTAAAAATCCATTCTTTACGTGTGGTATTTTTGGCTGTACTACCTTCCTGAACGGATGCAGCTTCAATCCATATCCCAATAATGGGGTCGTTGTTCTGTTCAATTCTAGAGCAATTACTAGAAAAGATAATGGCAAGTATCGCCAGTAACGAAAGTAATTTTTTCATCATTAAAGTAGGTTTTCGGATTTGGGTATCCAGAAATGATAACGGGCATGTAGATTGCCTTATTATTAAAATTCGTTGTATGGTAACAATTTTCCGATATCTTCGTTGAACCACCCTTTTTTTTAACGTACCTGTCCGTTCATCGATATTTTTTATACGGGTTTATCGTGCATTATTAAAGTAGTCCATCCTGTTTTTTATCAATAAATACTTATTTTTGAAGTCGAGGCTATAACCATAGATAATGATAGTTGTGGTCTTACGATGATAACCATATAAATTAATCAATAGATGAAAGTTACAGTAGTAGGAGCAGGAGCAGTAGGTGCAAGTTGTGCGGAGTATATCGCAATCAAGGATTTTGCATCAGAGGTTGTCCTTTTAGACATAAAAGAAGGGTACGCAGAGGGTAAGGCAATGGATTTGATGCAGACGGCCTCTTTAAACGGTTTTGATACTAAGATTTCAGGAAGCACAAATGACTATGCTAAAACAGCCAATAGTGATATTGCGGTAATTACTTCTGGAATCCCAAGAAAGCCTGGGATGACGAGAGAGGAGCTGATAGGTATTAATGCAGGTATCGTAAAAACGGTTTCCAGTAATTTAATAGCACATTCGCCAAATGTGATTCTTATCGTAGTGAGTAATCCTATGGATACCATGACCTATTTAGTTCATAAAACAACGGATCTTCCCAAGCATAGGATTATTGGTATGGGAGGTGCGTTAGATAGTGCTCGTTTTAAATACAGATTAGCAGAGGCCATGGAAGCTCCAATTTCCGATGTAGATGGTATGGTAATCGGTGGTCATAGTGATACTGGGATGGTTCCTTTGACTTCGCATGCTACACGTAACAGCATCAGGGTATCTGAGTTTTTATCCGAAGATAGATTGGAACAAGTAGCCGCTGATACTAAAGTAGGTGGGGCTACCTTAACAAAATTATTAGGAACCAGTGCTTGGTATGCTCCTGGGGCGGCAGTTTCTGCATTGGTGCAGGCAATTGCTTGCGACCAAAAGAAAATGTTTCCGTGTTCTACTTTTTTAGAAGGGGAGTACGGGTTAAACGATATCTGTATTGGAGTGCCGGTAATCTTAGGTAGAAACGGTATTGAGCAAATCGTTGATATTCCTTTGAGTGATGCGGAAAAGGATAAAATGCAGGAAAGTGCAGCAGGAGTTACCAAGACAAACGGTCTTTTATCTCTGTAAGTTTTAATATAAACCAAGAGTAGAAGCCATCCTTAAGTTGATGATAATCAACGAGGATGGCTTCCTTTTTACAATTACTTCCAAATATATTGTCAATTCCTAGCGTAAATCATATATTTGCACGCTGTTGTAAAAAGCATTCACAAAATTCACATAACCAATGCAAAATAAAGGACTTATAAAGCTTTTCGCTTTATTATTCGGGTTAGTAAGTATCTACCAGCTATCCTATACTTTTATCACAAGTAAAGTAGAAGGGGAGGCGGAAGTATTTGCCACAAGCCGTATTCCGGACTCGGAAGACGATTATGTTTCCAAGAGAGAAGCTATGGAAGCCAGTTACTTGGACTCTATTAGTGAGAATACCATTCTTGGGTATACCAACTATGGTGAAGCCAAGAAAAAGGAACTGAACAAGGGACTCGATCTTAAAGGAGGTATCAATGTTACCCTACAAATTTCGGTAAAAGATATCTTAAAAGGCTTGGCAAATAATACCAAGAACCCAGTTTTTAATAAGGCCTTGGCCGATGCGGACCTTGCATCCAAAGAGAGTGATGATACCTATTTGGATTTGTTTTTTGATGCTTTTGATAATATAAAAGGAGAGACTAAATTAGCTTCACCAGAAATATTCTCGAACAAGGGACTAAGCGATGAGGTTAATTTCCAAATGTCTGATGACCAGGTAAAGCCGATTATAAGAACAAAAATAGACGAGTCTATTATTTCTGCTTTTGAAGTATTACGAGAACGTATTGATGGTTTTGGTGTAACTCAGCCTAATATCCAAAGAGAAGGAAATTCTGGCCGTATTTTAGTAGAACTACCAGGAGCACGAGATATTGCACGTGCGCAAGATTTGTTGTCCAGTACGGCTCAATTAGAGTTTTGGGAAACCTATTCTCAAAGCAACACGAGCTTTAGTACTTTTTTAATTCAAGCAAATGAAAAATTAAAGGGAATTGTAAGCGTCGATAAGCCGGAACAAATAAGGGAAGAGACCGAATTGGATTCTTTATTGTCAGATGTAGCAGCTGATTCTTTAGATTTAGCAACTCAGGTAAATCCACTTTACGAATTGTTGATTCCTGCAAACCCAGGAAGTAATGCCATGTTCCAAGCGGCGATTAAAGATACCGCTACGATTGGTGGTTATTTAAGATTGCCGGAGATAAGAAGACTCTTGCCTGCAGATATTCAGTTTACAAAATTTGTTTGGGAACGTCCTGCAACCGAGGATACCGAAATCATCAATCTTTACGCTTTAAAATCTAATCGTGAAGGTGCACCAAGAATCAGTGGTGATGTGGTAAGTGATGCGCGTGGTGAGTTTGATCAGTTCAGTAAGCCTGTAGTTACTATGGGAATGAATTCCAAAGGATCCAAACTTTGGCAAAAACTGACTAGTGATGCCAATGTAAACCAAACGGGAATTGCAGTAGTATTGGATAATAAGGTGTATACAGCGCCAGGTTGTTCTGTTGTAGGTGGTATCTCTGGTGGTAGAACCGAAATTTCTGGAGACTTTACTGTAAACGAAACAAAAGATATTTCGAACGTATTAAGAGCTGGTAAATTACCTGCCTCTGCTGAAATTATACAGTCGGAAATTGTAGGTCCGTCCTTAGGTCAAGAAGCTATTGATAGTGGCTTTATGTCGTTCTTGATAGCTATGGCAATTGTATTGTTATGGATGATTTTCTACTACGGTAAAGCGGGTATTTTTGCAGATATCGCATTGTTACTGAACATTCTGTTGATTTTTGGTGTGTTAACAAGCTTAAACGCGGTGTTGACCTTACCTGGTATCGCAGGTATCGTATTAACTATTGGTATGTCCGTGGATGCGAACGTACTTATCTTTGAGCGTATAAAAGAAGAACTTGCGAAAGGCAAAGGTAAGAGCTTAGCGGTTTCTGATGGTTTTAGCAATGCACTCTCTTCTATTTTGGATGCCAACATCACTACGGGACTTACGGCAATTATACTCTTTGTATTTGGTTCAGGTCCGATCAAAGGATTTGCTACCACCTTATTAATCGGTATTTTAACTTCTTTGTTTACTGCCATATTCATTACCAGATTATTGGTAGACTGGTACATTGGTGGCAAGGGAAGAACATTAGATTTCTCTACGGCAATTACAAAAGGGTTATTTAAGAACATGCACATAGATTTCTTGATCAAAAGAAAGATTGCGTATGTGATTTCTGGAATTTTAGTCGCTGTAGGTTTGTTCTCCTTATTAGCTGGTCCAGGCTTGCAACAGGGTGTCGATTTTATTGGAGGACGTTCCTATACGGTTCGTTTTGAGCAGCAGGTGAATTCATCCGAGATTGCCTCTGAGCTTAACGATGTCTTTGGAAGCGGTACTCAAGTGAAAACATTTGGTGAGTCTAATCAAATTAAAATTACAACTCCCTATAAGATAGAGTTGGAAGGAATAGAGGTTGATAACGAGATACAGGATAAACTGTATACTTCCTTGCAAAAGTACTTACCAGATGGTATTACTAAGCAAGACTTTATGGTGGGTAGTGCAGACAAAGCTTTAGGTATTATGCAGTCTGTTAAGGTTGGGCCTACCATTGCAGATGATATAAAGAATAATGCATTCTTGGCGATTCTAGGATCATTGGCTGTTGTCTTCTTGTATATTTTATTACGTTTCCGCAGGTGGCAGTTCTCCTTAGGAGCGGTTGTGGCTGTTTTTCATGATGTTTTAATTGTATTGGGCGTGTTCTCTATTTTAGGTAAAATAATGCCTTTTAACATGGAAATAGACCAAGCGTTTATAGCAGCTATTTTAACGGTGATTGGGTATTCCTTAAACGATACTGTGGTTGTATTTGACCGTATTCGTGAAATCATTGCGGAACGCGGCTGGAAGAGTGGAGAAAATATTAATTCCGCTATCAATAGTACCTTGAGTAGAACATTGAATACTTCCTTAACAACCTTAGTAGTGCTACTTACCATATTTATTTTTGGTGGGGAATCCTTAAGAGGTTTTATGTTCGCCATGATTATAGGTGTGGTTGTAGGAACCTATTCTTCCGTATTCATTGCAACACCGATTATGTACGATGCATTGGGTAAGAAACTAAGTTCCGGTGCAGAGAATAAAGATTAAAGTAGACTAACTCAAACTAAAGAGCCGCTATTCCTTAAGGAGTAGCGGTTTTTTTATTAGTATAACACTGTATTAAATCCCAATATTTCGAGAGCTCTGCAACGACTTTAATGTAGTTAATTGAAGTACTCCAGGTTTTTTAGCAGGATAGCTATGATTCAATAGCTAGAAACCTTCTTACGTTGGTATATAACAAGTGTAGGATATGCTATTAACTTCAGTTAGTAAAACTTTAGCTGCTACTTTCTTTAGTTACTAAATATGTTGTTTAGGGCAGCTAACACGCTCTTTTGTTTAGCTAATAATTCCTTCTGAACCACTTGGTGTCATAGCTAGTTTGAAAATAGAGGTAGGTGATAACCCTGGCTCGTTACGATGAGACACGAAAACAATACTCGTATTGGTCTCATTAGCAATCTTATTTACGAGTGCTACTAAAAGCGCTGCAGAGGTATCATCCATGCCTGCTGTAGGTTCGTCCAGTATCAATAATGGTGGATGCTTAACAATGGCTCTGGCCGTCATCAGTAAACGTTGTTGGCCTAGGGAAAGATCTTTAAACAGTGTATGTCGCTGGTCCCAGAAATCGAGCAGTTGTAACCATTCCTTGCTTTTTTGTTTTTGCGTTTCGGTAGGTTTAATATATAGGCCTATCGAATCCCTAAATCCGGAAATAAGCATATGTTCCACGCTGTGCCTTCCTCTGAATTTATCTGTCATATTAGAAGAGAAGTAGCCAATTTTTTCTTTGATTTCCCAAACACTTTCTCCACTTCCTTTTTTTTGTCCGAATATATAGATGTCTTGTCCAAAGGCTTTTGGATTGTCTCCAACAATCATGGATAGGATTGTGGTTTTTCCTGACCCGTTTTTCCCCATTAGTTGCCAGAAATCCCCTTGGTGTATTTTCCAGGTGATGTTTCTAAGTATCGATTTATTTGCATAGGATATGGACACGTTTTTGAATTCGATTAAGGTATCCGATTTACAATCAATGCGTTGTATGGGTTTTGGAATAGATCCTTTAAAAAGGGTTTTTGAGACAAACACCCTATTCAAGTGTTCAGCTTTAAGTTGGGAAAACTCTCGCTCTTTTAATACCCCAAAACTACTTATAATAGGTAGTATATCAGATTTTCTACTGACAAGTTGTATAAAGCTTGTTTCCTGTGCCTTTTGTGTAAGCAACAGCTTTAATTCAACTTGAAAATCGGCATCCAGATTATCAAACGGATTATCTAGAATAATATAATTGGGTTGTGAGGCTAAGATGTGTTGCAGAAGGGCTTTCTTTTGTTCGCCGCTGGACATAGTTTTTAAAGGCTGTTGTGCATTTATTAATACAGTACTGCCATGACGCTCTTCTTGATTTACAAGGCTAGTAAGGGCCAAAGGAGAGAACAATGCACCTTTTTGATTTTTAAAAGCCTTGAAGCTTGGATGGGTCTGACTTAGGATAGCTTCAATAAACCTTGATTTTTGTGAAGCGTTATTTACGAGGATGGCCCAATGCTGTATCATACTAGCTATTTATTCTATAGATGTGTACAGGCGTGTTCTTATACGTTGTTGTTTGGTGACGTTTCATCCCATTTTTAATCGCAACGTTTTGTGAAGGTAAATTAGCTATATGTATAATGGAGATTAGGTGTGTGGTCCATTCATTTTTAAAAGCGACTTCTCTACATTTTTGGGCTGCTTCTGTTGCATACCCATTACTCCAAAATTCTGGCAGTATGGAGTAACCTATTTCTAGTGCTACCTTTTCGACTACGGTTTGCACTAAGAGTCCACAAAGTCCTATCAGTCTATTTGTTTCTTTGCAGATAAGGGCATTCATGCCACCTAATCCATTCGAATAGCGTTCAAAGATAGCGTCAAATTGTTGCTTGCAAGCAGCTACAGGGTCTGTGGGTAATCCGTTCCAATATTGAGAGCTTAAGGGTTCTTTATGAAAAGGGAGCCATGCATCATAATCGGATGCAACCACCGTTCTAAATAAAAGTCTATCGCTTTGCTCGCCTACCAATAGATATTTCATACTGTTATTCTCTTTTGAACACGATACGGTCTCCAATTTCTAATAACCATTCTTCTGCGAGTCCAGCATTAACCTCCAAAACATATTTTACCGGTACTTGCGAAGGAAGTCCATTTTGGTTAAATGGCTCTGCATTTTCTTGGAAGCTGGCAATTTTTTGGTTTTCATCAATGAAGATAATATCTAAAGGAAACGACGTATTCTTCATATAGAAGGAATGGATGGCAGCCTCTGGAAAGATAAAGAGCATGGCTTGGTTTCTTTCCATTCCCTTGCGGTACATAAGTCCTGTTTGTGTTTCATAATCAGACTCAGCAATTTCAATATTTAAATCAATCAGAAGTGTGTCCGTCTCTTTTTTTAATATTTGAAGTGTTCCTTCCTTAGTGAAGGTTACTTCCTCGGTTTTAATGGTTTTATTACTTTCTTCTTTGCAAGAAAAAAGAAAAACAAGGACCAATAAAAAAGAAAAACTATGTTGTATTCTCATTGTGTTAAATAAAACTAAACTTTTTTGCTCGTTGGTCTAAACATTAGGTAAAGCCCAACAGCTATGAAAGGAATACTAAGCCACTGTCCGGTAGAAAGTAGTCCCCAAGATTCCTCAAAACCTCCTTGGCTCTTCTTCACAAACTCTACAAAGAAGCGAACGGTCCATAACAGCACTAGGAACAATCCTAATAGATAACCTAACTTATTTTTCTTTTCGGTTTTCCAATAGAGGTAGTATATCAATATAAATACAAAGATATAACAGATACCTTCATATAGCTGAGCGGGATGACGATAGGGTATTTCTGCTAAATATTGGGAAAATTTCGGATTGTTCTCAATGGCGTCGTAAGCCGCATTTAGCGTTTTTTCTTTGGTAATAGCTAGGGCTTTTGATGGGTGTAGATCATCGGAATCACGAATGAATCTGGTAGCGAAAATAAAAGATTTATCCACTATTTTTCCGTTAATTTCGGAATTGAAAAAATTCCCTAACCGCACGCAGAAAGCACCAATTGAGAATGGTACTACCATGCGGTCCAAAATCCATAAGAGTTTAAATTCAGGATTTTTTCTAGTATAAATATACATCCCGATAATAACGCCTATGGTAGCGCCATGACTTGCTAAACCTGTAAATCCGGTAAACTGATAGCCATCTATTAAGCCAAAGAGCAGGCTGCCGGTACTACTTTCTCTAATGGGTAATAGAATTTCTGCTAGATGGTCTTTATAATATGCCCAGTCATAAAAAATAACATGTCCCAAACGCGCTCCTAGCATTGTACCTAAAACGGTGTGGATAAAAAGGGAATCTAACTGCTCTACAGATTTTTTTTCATTATCAAAAATACGCTTCATGATATACCAGCCCAAAGCGAAAGCAATAATCCAAAGAAGATTGTAATATTTGATTTGAACAAAACCAATATTAAAAAGGGTTTCGTTTGGATTCCATGTAATACCTAAAAAATGCATATATGATTGTTTGGAAGGGCTAAGATAATAAAATAGAAAGGCCTTAGGTATGGTTATTAGTGAAAATCAGCACTCAACATAAGGATCTATAACACCGTAGCTTATCATAACTATTATAACCTGGAAAATTTTTAAGTGAAGGTCTATGGGAAAATATACAGTAATGATTGTTATGGAACAGGGTCATAACCTTTACCACCCCAAGGATTACAACTAAAAATACGTTTTGTAGCTAACC
>CAZMUV010000052.1:0-26573 GCA_964569345.1 uncultured Maribacter sp.
TAGGGAATTTTCCATAGCGCACCAGCTTCCATGAATTATTGATGCTAATGGGTACGATAAGGGAGGATGGTGCTTTTTTTAGCAACATTTTAAGTCCTGTAGGTTTAAAAGGTTTAGGGTGCCCGTCTCGGCTTCGGGTACCTTCGGGGAAAATTACAGCTGCTCTATTGTGTTCTTCCACATAGCTGCCCAACCTTCCAATTTCCATGATGGCAGATTTCCCGTCGTTACGATCTATCAATGCAGCGCCGCCATGTCTTAAATTATAGGAAACACTAGGAATACCACTTCCAAGTTCTTTTTTGCTCACGAATTTTGGGTGGTATTTGCGCATGTACCAGATAATTGGTGGTATATCGTACATACTTTGGTGGTTGGTGACAATAATCAATGGCCTACCCAGAGGAATATCGTGGTTATTTGTAAAGCGATATGTAGTTCCTAAAAGACTAGTAGTGCGCATTAAAGTTAAGTTGAGCACACTTATGGCGCGCTTTATACCCTCATAGCCAAAAACACGATGACAAATCCAAATAACGGGATGAAAAAACAGCAACACTGCTCCAAAAGCGATGAAAAAGATAAGCGTGAACGGATAGGATAGTATCTTTTGCATGGTGCAAAAATAAAAAACCACTTCAATTGAAGTGGTTTTAATTTTTGTTTTTCCTATTTAAAGGAAATTTAGGCACCTTTTTTTAACAAAACTCGTCGTAAGCTTGTACCAAATTCTCAGCAATCATTTCCGCTGGTCTTCCCTCGATGTGATGACGCTCAATCATGTGTACCAATTCTCCATCCTTAAACAAGGCCATAGAAGGCGATGATGGAGGAAAAGGAACCATAAGGTTTCTGGCTGCTGTTACCGCATCGGTATCAACACCAGCGAATACCGTTACGGCATGGTCTGGTTTTTTGGCGTGTTGCAAGCTCATTTTTGCAGCTGGTCTTGCATTTGCAGCAGCACAACCACAAACAGAATTTACTACTACTAGTGTAGTTCCTTCTTTTTTAATAGCATTTTCTACCGCTTCTACTGTATGTAATTCTTCAAACCCGGCAGATGCCAAGTCGTCTCTCATAGGTTTTACTAATTCCGCAGGATACATATATCTATTTTTTTAAAATTATCAATCTAATTTCAAAGATAATCAATTTGTCGTATTCCCTATGAACACCTTAACGTTTCATTAGTCATTTGTTCTCTGCTTAATAATTTATCTTTGCAAATTAGTTAAGATGCATTATGATTAAATGGGTAGGTGCCTTTATAGGTTTTTTTATTAGAGGAATAGGCGGAGCGATTTTGGGCTTTTTTGTAGGAAGTGTATTGGATAGTCTTTTTAGTTCCAAGTCTGGAGGAGCCAAAAGTGTATTTGGCGACATGACACGACAGTCTGTATCGCCCGCTGATTTTGAATTGAACCTGCTGTCACTTTGCTCCATAGTGATTAAGGCAGACGGACAGGTAAGTCAGAGTGAAATGGATTACGTGCGTCAATATTTTGTGGGTACCTACGGAAAGGAAAAGGCCAATGCCATTTTTCGCACTTTTAACGAGGTCAATAAAAAAAGAGAGATTTCCGCGCAGCGGATATGTACTTTCTTAACACAGCGCACCCGCTACGAAGTGCGTTTGCAGTTGCTCCATTTCCTATTTGGCATCGCACAGGCCGATGGAAGTATTAGTAACCCCGAAGTAAGCAAGTTACGAGAGATTGCAGGGTACTTAAGGGTAGGTTTACGTGACTTTGAGAGTATTATGGCGATGTTCATTAAATCGGCGGACAATTCTTATAAGATTTTGGAGATTCAAAAATCATCTACGGATCAAGAAGTAAAAAAGGCCTATAGAGAAATGGCTAAGAAGTATCATCCCGATCGTGTAAACACACAGGACGAAGCCATTAAAAAAGGAGCAGAAGAGAAATTTAAAGAAGTACAAAGGGCTTATGAGACCATTCAAAAAGAGCGTGGTATTGGGTAGCAACAAAGGACGCAGTATAAAGAGTATATAGAAGAAGCTGTTTAAACATAGTATTATGGAAGAGTTTTGGTTTTACACTCAACTAGGTCTGGACCACGTGTTGGATAGTAATGCGTACGATCATATTTTATTTCTTTCGGCCTTGGCTATCCCTTTTACTTTTAAAAATTGGGTAAATGTGTTATGGCTTGCCACTATTTTTACCGTATCGCATTGTTTATCCTTGGCGCTATCGGCATTTGAAATAGTAACCGTAGACGTTTCCCTAATCGAGTTTTTGATTCCTGTCACCATATTGCTGACCGCGCTATACAACATTCTAAAACTAAGAAAGCAAACAGCCCATAAAAGTATGCTATGGCCCATGTTCGCTACGGCATTTTTTGGTTTAGTACACGGCTTCGGTTTCTCTAATTATTTTAGAATGCTGGTGGCAGATTCAGATGAAAAAGTAGGTCCGCTTTTGGGTTTTGCCCTAGGTATAGAGCTTTCGCAGGTTATTATTGTGCTGTTAGTGCTCTTTTTGGTCTATCTCTGTCTGTCTGTCTTAAAATTTAAGCAAGCAGCTTTTATCTCTGTGGCCAGTACAATTATCATTTTGATTACAATACCCTTATTGTATAATACGTTTCCTTGGTAAGGCACTATTGTTAAATTTAACTTATAAGGTTGTGGGAGGGAAGTAAGCCACGTATCTTAGAGGTATATGCTGCTATTGATGCAATAAGAATGAAGAAAAGCAAACAAGAGAAATACGATAAGGCTTATTTAAGAATGGCACAGGAATGGGGTAAATTGTCCTACTGCGAACGCAAACAGGTAGGTGCTATTATTGTTAAGGGTCGAATGATTATTTCAGATGGATACAACGGCACGCCCACGGGATTCGAGAATTTTTGCGAGGATGAGGAAGGCTATACCAAATGGTATGTGTTACATGCCGAGGCTAATGCCATATTAAAAGTGGCAGGTTCTACGCAGTCTTGTCAAGATGCAACATTATACATAACCTTATCGCCTTGCAGGGAATGTAGTAAGCTGATACACCAGTCTGGCATAAATCGTGTAGTGTATCAAAAAGGATACAAAGATAATTCCGGTTTAGAGTTTTTGAAAAAAGCTGGGGTGGAGTTGGTTCATATGCCTACAATAGACGCTTAGAACCCAAAGTGAAGTAAATGAAAAAGAAATACACCTACTTAATACCCACTCTAATCGCCGCGGCTTTGGCCCTGGGCGTTTTTGTGGGCGGTAAATTACATTTTAACGATACTCCGGAGCGACTTTTCACTACAAACTCCAAAAAGGATAAGCTGAACCGTCTCATAGATTATATCGATTATGAGTACGTGGACGATATTGATACGGATAGTATTGTAGACGTTACCGTAAACAGTATTTTAGAAAAGCTGGACCCACATTCGGTTTATATTCCAGAACAGGATATGGCACGGGTATCAGAGAATATGAAAGGTGACTTTGTGGGCATTGGAGTAAATTTTTATCCCTATAAGGATTCCATAGCCGTAATTAGAGCTGTAAAAGGCGGCCCAAGTGACGTAAAAGGCATAAGAGCGGGTGATCGAATACTAATGGCGGATAATGATACACTTTTTGGTAAAGGTATGCGCAGCGATGTTATTGTTGATAAACTAAAAGGAAAAGAAGGAACCAAGGTTAAATTGACGGTATATCGTAAATCTGAGGATAAAATTGTAACGATAGATGTCAAAAGAGGAATAGTACCTATTAAAAGTGTGGAGTCCTATTACATGCTAACGGATGACATGGGGTATATTAAAGTCAATCGGTTTGCGGAATCGACTTATAGGGAATTCAAATCGGCCTTGTCCAAACTACAGCGAATTGGTGCAGAGAAACTGGTTTTGGATTTACGTGATAATCCAGGGGGTTATTTAGGTGTTGCAGAGCAAATGGCTGACGAATTTTTAAAGGATGATAAACTCATCCTCTTTACAAAAAATAAAAAAGGAAAGATAGATAAGTCGTACGCCACTGACAAGGGCAGTTTTGAGGACAAACCTATTTATGTGCTCATTAACGAGCGTTCCGCTTCTGCAAGTGAAATAATTGCCGGTGCTTTGCAGGATAACGATGTGGGGACTATTGTGGGACGCCGTTCTTTTGGAAAAGGATTGGTACAGCGCGAAATGGCATTGGGAGATGGATCTGCCATACGGTTAACTGTATCTCGGTATTATACCCCAACGGGACGCAGTATCCAAAAGGATTACCAAAAAGGGAATAAAGATTACTACAAACGTTTTACGGAGCGTTTCCATAATGGGGAACTTTTTTCAGTGGATAGTATAAAGGTCGCCGATTCCCTAAAATTTAAGACGCCAAAAGGTAAAGTGGTCTATGGGGGTGGCGGTATTATTCCAGATGTATTCGTGCCAATAGGCTCCAATGAAGAAGAAGCAGTACAAAGTATGGATAGTTATGGTTTTCTATCATTCTTTATTTTTGAGCATTTGGATGAGGATAGAAGCCGGTATCAGCAACTTTCGGCAACCGAGTTTATCAATGAATTTAAAGTGGATGATATTCTGTTCCAGAATTTTGTAGACTATTCTTTAAAAAGAGAATTATCCATGGATTTTTATGGCAATCAAGAAGGGATTAAACTATATCTAAAAGCCGCTTTGGGAGAACAATTGTTCGATGCGAATGCACATGCTAATATTAAAGGTAAGAGAGACGCGATGCTTCAAAAAGTATTGGAGTTGGATAATCCTGCCGTTCAACAAGAAGAGGCTGATGCCATTGAGGCGAACAACTAAATCTATATCCCTCGACTAGAATAGCCATGGTTCTGTGTTATAAGGTTAATTTAGGAATGTAGTCCTAAAAGATATCTTACATAGTTTTATCTGAGTTTCAGATACTGCAAAACGTATAATGAACCTTGTAAGCCATTAAAGCCAAAAGCAGTAACTAGTCCTCATTAACTTTTTGTTGCACCTTTTTACTTGTTATATAGAGTAACAGAAGAACAATGGCGCATAACGAAGCCATAATCCCAATAAGGGCAACGGTACTATCTCCTTGAAACGGGGCGGTAAAATCTACTAAGGTTACATTATAAGCAATTAATGCTAAGGCAAGTACAATTAGTATAATCGAAAAAGTCTTGTTCATAATTATAAGAATTACTGTAAAAATACACCCTTTTTTACTTGTTAAAAAGCTCGTTGATGTTTGTAGCGAACAATTTAACAGCTATAGCCAAAAGAATTACCCCAAATACTTTTCGGATAACATTAACCCCGTTCTTTCCAAGAAATTTTTCCAGTTTTACGGAAGATTTTAACACTGCATACACAAATATGATGTTTATGATAATTGCTACGATAATATTTTCCACGTAATATTCTGCCCGTAAAGAAAGTAGGGAGGTTAAGGTTCCCGCGCCCGCAATCAAAGGGAAGGCGATAGGCACAACCGAGGCACTTTCTGGTTCATCATCCTTGTAAAGGGTAATGCCCAAAATCATTTCGATAGCCAAAAAGAAAATGATAAAAGCTCCTGCAACTGCAAAGGAGTTTACGTCAATACCGATAAGCTTTAGTATTTCCTCTCCTAAAAAGAGAAAGGCTACCATAATGCAGGCTGCAACAATCGATGCTTTTTCTGATTGTATATGTCCCACTTTTTTACGTAGGCCTATAATAATAGGAATACTTCCCAAAATATCGATAACAGCAAAGAGAACCATACTCGCTGTTGCAATTTGTCTAAGCTCAAAATTGAATGTCATCCTTTAAAATTTTTGCAAATTTACGTTTAATAATCGCATTTGGATTTTTATTTCTAAAAATATCTATCCGGACGATACCCGTTAAATGATGTATCTTGCAGGCCTAAAAAAATATAATGTTCCAACTAGGAAAAACTATTGTATCCGAAGAAATTATAGAGAATGATTTTGTGTGCAACTTATCTGCATGTAAAGGTGCTTGCTGTGTAGATGGTGATGCAGGTGCACCATTAGAAGATAAGGAAACAGAGATTTTAGTGGATATTTATGCCAAAGTAAAACCTTTTCTAAGAGCAGAAGGTATAAAGGTAATAGAAGAAGAAGGAGCGTTCGTAAAAGGGGATGATGGTGAGTGGGAAACTCCTTTGATTAATGGTAGTGAATGCGCTTATGCTTTTTTTGATGATAACAATACGGCTAAATGTGGTATAGAGGAGGCCTATAACCAAGGGAAGATAAATTGGAAAAAACCTGTTTCTTGCCATTTGTATCCCGTAAGAATTCATGAATACACCGAATTGACGGCGGTGAACTACCATAAATGGGAAATATGTGATCCCGCCTGTTCTTTGGGAGAGGAATTACAGGTGCCCGTATATAAATTCGTGAAGGAAGCCTTGATACGTAAGTTCGGTAAGGACTGGTATTCCGAATTGGAAACCGTAGCTGAAGAGCATCTTAAATAATAGGTATATGAAGTAAGATTTTTGTGCCTGCGGGAAGGTTTGAATCGTTATAAATATCAATAATTTCTACATGAAAGGAATTTTGATAATCTTTGGAGAAGTTTGCAAGGCGTTCTTTCGTGATATCGATACCGACTGATTTTCGTTTTAAAATTTTGCTTTCTTTAATTTGTTCCGCTTTATCGCGTCCCACGCCATCATCGGTAATAGCAATATTTATAAAGCCCTCTTCACCGCTTGTAACATCTAACGTAATATTTTTTTCACCCTCTTTTGAGGATAGTCCGTGCCATAGTGCATTTTCCAAAAAGGGTTGTAAGATAAGTGAGGGAATTTTTACGGTATGTACGTCAATATCTTCGCTTATATTTATCTTAAAATTGATTTCATTCGAAAATCGAATATTCTCTATGTTCATATAAAGTTCCACGGTCTCTAGTTCTTCCGCCAAAGGTATTTCTCTTTGCGAGGAGGCTTCTAAAATTTTCCGTACCAACTTGGAAAATTTGTTTAGGTAGTGTACCGCGTTCTTTTTTTCGTTGTTGATAATATAAAGTTTGATAGAATTCAGGGAATTAAATAGAAAATGGGGATTCATTTGGCTGCGCAACATCGTCTGCTCCAAGGTTAATATTTTTTTCTCGTTGCTCAATTGATATTGTCGGTACAGAATATACAGAATACCAGCTAAAAGAATAAGGGACAAAGCACCAATGAGGAGAAGTGTCCGGTTCTTTCTTAGTTTTAGGTTTACGATTTCGTTCTGTTTGGCCAAAACGGCTATCTCATTTCCTTTTTTTTCATAGTCGTACCGGAATAGGATGTCGTTCACATAGCGTATAGTGCCTTCGTTTAATATTTCTTTGTCTAGGCTAATGGCTTTGGTCTTATAATTCAAGGCTTTTTCGTAGTCCTTATTTATTTCGTACAATTCTGATAGTAAATGGCTGGCCTGGGCTAGTTCATCCCTAAGGTTATGCTTTTCACCTACCGAGTATCCCTCTAATAAACTTTGTTCTGCATCCTCATTTTGGTGCACCTTAAGCTGTGCCCAACCCAAATTATTATACAGTCTTGCAATTAAAAACGAATTTCCTAGCTCCATCGCCATGGGCATAGTCCCTTTAATAAGCCTCAAGGCTTCTTGGTATTGTTCTTTTTTAATGTAGACTTTTGCAATACTGTTCTTACAGATTACACGTCCCATCGTATTGTTTATTTCTTCGTTATAGGAAAGAGATATTCTATAATTTTCTAGGGCTTGGTCTAGTGCTCCCTGCTCTTCTTGGCATTTACCTATATTTTGGTGATTGATTGCTAGGCCCAAAACATTATTCAGTTCCGCTTCTAGTTTTATAGAGCGTTCAAAATAAGAGATGGCCAGGTCATACTGCTTTAGGGTAAGGTAGAGGTTGCCTACGCTATTTAGCGAAACGTTGATGCTTCGTTTTATGCCCTCCGAAGGATTTTTGACGGCTTCGGCCAGTTCTAATGCTTCTTGATTAAAGTCCATAGCTGTCCTTACGGAAGAGGTGCGCCTGTAGACCACTCCTAAATAATTAAGGCTAGAAATCTTAAACTCTAGATTGTCAGCCTTTCTGGCAATTGCCAAGGCCTCTTGGTGAAGTTGTATTGCCTTGCTATAGTTAGAAATGTTACGATAGGTTCGCCCCAATTCACTTAGGGCATAGGATTCACCGGCCATGTATCCTTTTTCTTTGGATTTTTGGCGAAAGAAACGCATATAAAGACTGTCGGTTCTGTGAGCGCGCATTGCTTTATGGATTGCAGTAAAGGAGCTTGGAGCTGCTGTAATAAGACTATCGGTCAGCTGCTTAAAATTTTCTGGTACGGTTTGAGCTGCCAGCGTGGCAGCAAATAGCATGTAGATAAGTGCTAAAATTCTACTTTGAGTTCTTGGCGCTTTGAATTTGAAATGGTTGCAGAATGTTCCTATAGCCATATACATAATTCCATTTATAACAAATCTAGGAAGTCCGATTTTTTTTGTCTGGATACGGGAATTTTATGATTGGACTTCAACACAACGTATCCGTCGGTTTTTAAAAACTCCTTTATCTTGTTAAGATTGATGATATAGGAGTTATGGATTCTGAAAAAAGAATCATCTGGGAGTAAATTGTTAACTTCTTTTAATTTTTTTGTAAGTACTATTTTGTGGCCGTCGGTTAGGAAAATAGTGCTATAGTTTCCATCGGATTCTGCATAAAGAATTTCGTCACTTTCTAAAAAAATCAACTTTCCATCTGTGTTTAGGGTAATTTTTTTATTGATAGAACGAGAATTAAAATTGAGAAGTATTTGTTCAAGTTTTTCAGCCGTAAAGTTTCTGCTATTAAATTTTTTGATTTTTACGATGGTGTCTTTAAGGTCGTCTGTGTCAATAGGTTTTAGTAGATAATCTATCGCTTCGTTTTTAAGTGCTTTTATGGCATATTGATTGTACGCTGTGGTAATAACTACCGGAAAGTTTTTGTTAGAAAGTTTTTGTATAAACTGAAAACCATCCATGGTTGGCATTTCTATATCCAAAAACAAGCAGTCTGGAGTGTTTTTTTCTAAGTACTCTAAAGCCTCAAAAGGATTTGTGAAAGATGCGGACACATGTATTTCATCACTAAAATTAGTGAGTTCCCAAGAAAGGCTTTGCAAGGCCTTTATTTCATCATCTACGAGTACCGCTTCTAACATAATCTGTAAACATCTAAAGATGAAAGTTAGTTAAAAATAATTCTTACGGTATGACTAGAATCAGATTTATGTGTCAATGGGAGTTTATTTAGTATAACTGGCACCTAAACGAAACAATTCGATTTTTATCATTTGAAAATCAATTATTGTAGGAAATATGCTACAAATTAGATCACTGAAAGAGACATGTTTTAGTCATTTTCCCGTTTATACAATAAAATATGCAGATTATACATCAGCAAAAATTAAGTTTAGTTCTTGACCTAATTTAGTATTGTATTTAAAGCGAATACTAGTTTTAGTTTATTGTATCAACGGTAATTGTACACCAAAGTTTATTGCCATGAAAAAATGTTTAATCATGTTTGTTTTCTTTTTGCTCTCTCTCTTTACATCTCTAGTTTTGGGAGGAATGGACGAAGAAAGTATGGATAGTGATAAGCAGAATATGGTGGTTACCAGCTATCAGCACACTACTCAAACGAGCCAAGAATAGATATGAATTCCGTCCCAATGAAAATGATAAGAATTATCTTTTTAGGATTTTTGCCCTTGCTTTTGATTTCAAGCGCGAGCAAGGAAGCTGAGTTTAGTAAGCTGGTGCTTAATGGGACATATACACTAGATGTAGAAGAGAATGAACATCACCAGTTGTTGGGGGATATTGGTTTTAGCCTAAGCACCGAAATATCTTCAAAAGGAACTTATTTTAATGTCCTAAAGCTTCATTTTAATGGTGATGGGGCTGTTTTGCCACATCATATGGAGGTCGTTGTTTGTAAAGAGCATAAAACTGATGCTTTGCCTTTAGGAATTTATAAGGTTAAAGCTATAGAAAGTTTTTTGAATCCGGCTAACGGTGTTTTTGGAGCGTATAGTAGCGATGTATTTGGAGAGAAATTATTTTTTACAAAAGGGGGAAGTATTCGTATAACCCATTATAGCAACACAAGTGTTAAGGGTACGCTGAGTTTAATGCTCGTGAACCAAAAAGGAGAAACAATACGTGTCAAAGGTAATTTTGACGCGATATAATATATTACCATATTAAAAAGTACGGCTCTATAACTATGTTTTGAGCGTCAAACAAAGAAGGTAACTATTTAGCTTGTCTTATCAGTTACTGGTCTAATGATAGGTTTCGGGGGAACTACCTTACGTTAGCGCTTGGCGGGCATTTTCATTTAATGAGGCATAGAGAGCCGTATAGTATGGTATTTTGAATTAGGTAGTAATCCCATAGTTTTAGAAACCAAAAGGTCTCATTTTTGAACTTTTTGGTTTTTTTATTAAAATTTATTTCTATCTATTACACCGGTCCTCAGTCTAAATAGGCAATAGATACCATTGGTTTATTTTACCGTTCGCGATTACGAGTATATTTACTAAAAAAACCCACTTTTAAAGTGGGTTTTTTTAGTAAATATAAATTGAAAACGAATTATTTTTAGTCAATCGTGTAATGTTTTAGTATCCGCATAATACCCATAACTACTATATAGATTAATAGAATTATAATGTATTTGTCCATAACGCAGTACTTAATGGTTTATATACCTACGTAATAAGAACACCGTTTGGACTATGGAAATTTTATCAAATCCCTAGGGAAAATGTTAAAAAACCATAAAAAATGACTTTTTGTTCCTGAACTTGGATTTCGCTCCAAATTTGGGATGTTGTTTTTTACACGTATTTTTCTTTTAACGTATAATTGAAATGTTATTTTGGATAAACAAAATAATACAATGTAAGCGATAAGTAGGTATAGATATGGGGACATATACAAATAAACGAAAAAGTAGTACATTCCTTACCTTGCCAACACGTAGTTCATCGAAAGGTTCTATTTTTTCGATAAACTACCTTTTTTCATTTTATATATAAGTGAAATGAATAATATAAATAGTTCACAATGTGTCAACCAATACACGTAAATAGTGATTTAATTAAAATTCGGTTTAAAACAGTTATACGTTTTGATTTCTAAGGTAGCACGCGCAAGTTGGTAAACTTGTTTTGAATTTGATGCCGCCTATTGTTTTAGGAGATAGCTAATTTTTGACGGGATGAACATATGTAAATGCGTTAAGTACCAAAAAGAGAACCCAACTGGCTTAGGTTCCAATCGGGTAGTTCTTATATAGTACAATCGTTTAGCGCCACTTATAGAAAATCATCCACTTTTTTATATGCATCTATAACCGCTTGTTCCCCTTCTTTAGCTGGTCTAGAATTTCCGTGTTCCATACCTAGGATACCACTAAAATCTTTACTGTGGATGAACTTAAAGACATTGTTATAGTTGATTTCGCCTGTAGTCGGCTCATTACGGCCTGGGTTGTCTCCAATTTGGATATAGGCGATTTCATCCCAGCAGGCTTCCAGGTTTGGAATAAGGTTTCCTTCCTGTATTTGTTGGTGATAGATGTCAAATAGTATTTTACACGAGGGCGAATCCACTGCCTTACAGATTTCGTATGCCTGCGGAGACTCTGTCAGGAATAGGCCAGGATGATTTCTGAAGTTTAGAGGCTCCAAAACCATAGCAATATTATGGGTTTCCAAAAGTGAGGATGCTTGTTTAAGGGATTCGACAACGTTGGCAGTTTGGTATCCCATATTTAGTTTTAAGTCTACATGGCCTGGCACAACTGTCATCCATTTGGCATTCACTCTTTTTGCCACGGCTATAGATGCTTTTATATCTTCTAAAAATTCTGCTCGTTTTACGTTATCACCAGAAGCTAAATTTGCTTCTTTCCAATAAATTTGATGCGCTACGAATACACCCATTTCCATACCCCTTTTCTGCATGGTTTGCGACATCTTTTCTTGAAGCGAGGCCTCCCTGTCTTTCATGCCATTATCTTCAAAAGCGGTAAAGCCTTGGTCCGCCATAAAGTTCAATTGGTCTATAGGATCTTCACCAGCAAGATTTTTGAACATGCCCAAATGCGGGGCGTATTTTAAGTTGAAGCTATGTACTATTTCTTTTTCCGCTAAACGTTGCGCATATGAATAAGCCCCACTGAGCGAAATCGCTCCGCTGGTTAGGGCTGTTTTCTGTATAAAACTTCTTCTTTTCATATATTTTAGATTATAGTGACCAATCCATACCTCCTGTTAATTCTTGTGTATCTGCGCAACCAATATATTCTCCCGGTACAGGCAGGTATGCCAATACTTCTTCGCCAACATACTCGGAGGTTTTATAACCCCAAATAGTAAGGCCACGCAAATTATCGGCAAAAGCAAAACGGGAAATACTATCGTCCAAATTAGCTTCTCTTCCTTCTGCTATGGCTTCATTATAACTAGCAATCATATCCAAATAGGTGACTTGATCTTCTTTAGTCACTTTCAATGAAGATCCAAGAATAGGTTCCAAGTCTTCCGAAGTTAAATCTTCTATTTTTTCCTTACCACTGTCAGCAAGTGCCTTGTCCATAAATTTGGACATGGACATTTTGAGGAAGTCTTGCTGTTCCTTTTCCATTACTTCCTTTGCAAAACGATCGATAAAAACGTCCACTTTGACTTCCGAAGCAGAAGGCGTATCTGTCTTTGGTAGTATGATATCTACCAAGGTGGTAAGTACGCTACCTTGTTCCATTGTGAAAAATTCTGGAGCCCAAGTAATGGCAGGTTCTGTTTTACAACTTTGGACTAGACTGAATAAGGTCGGTGTAGCTATGGTATATCCCATAGCTAATCCCATATTTTTGAGTGCTTTTCTTCTATCCATTATATGTTTCCTTTTTTAAGTTGTTCGGCGGCGTGGTTCGCTGCTCTGGCCGTAAAAGCCATATAGGTTAAAGATGGGTTAACACAGCTTGAGGAGGTCATAAAAGAACCATCAGTCACATAAACATTAGGAACATCATGTAGTGCGTTGTTGCCGTTCAATACAGATGTTTTTCTGTCCCTACCCATACGGGCAGTTCCCATTTCATGAATACCAAGACCTAGTGCTGTTTCTCTGTCAAAAGTTTTAATGTCTCGGGCACCAGCTTTTTGTAGCATGTCCGCCGCAGACTCCATCATATCTTTCCGCATATTAAGTTCATTTTCTTTGAATCCGGCATCGAAAGTAACTGTGGGCAGACCCCATGGGTCTAGCTTATCGTAATCTAAAGTAAACCTATTGTCTTCATAGGGTAAGACTTCTCCAAAACCACCAAGCCCCATAGTCCAACCACCAGGCTTCAATATAGCGTCTTTTAAGTCCTTACCATGTGATAACTCCGCTACAGTTTCCTCCCAATCCCCGCGACTGGCGCTACCTTGGTAGCCAAAGCCACGTTTGTAGTCACTTCTATTACTATCACCACCTAAATTCCTGAATCTAGGGACATAAACTCCGTTTGGCTTTCTGCCCTTGTAAAATTTGTCATCAAAACCGTCAAATTTCCCCGATGCTCCTACACCCAAATGGTGATCCATAACGTTACGTCCCAATTGATCAGATTCGTTACCCATTCCATTGGGAAATTCATCGGATTTTGACTGCATCAATATGGAGGTAGATGCTATAGCAGAGGCACAAAGAAATATAACCTTCGCTTTAAATTCAAACGTTTCTTTGGTAACCCTGTCTATTACCTTAACACCAGTTGCCTTTTTTGTATCCGCATCGTACATAATCTCATGCACAATGGAATCCGGTCTAAGGGTCATATTTCCCGTTGCTTCTGCAGCAGGCAGAGTAGAGGATAAACTACTAAAATACGCTCCAAATGGACACCCTCTAATACATCTATTTCTAAATTGGCATTTACTTCTGCCATCAAAATTCTTTGTTCCGGTCAGATGTGCAACACGCCCAGCGGTAATTACCCTACCATCAAAATTTTCGGCAACCTTTTCCCTTGTTTCCTGTTCTACACAGTTAAGTTCCATCATAGGCAGGAAATTACTGTCTGGAAGTTGGGGCAGTCCCAAGGCTTCCCCACTGACCCCAATGTAGGTTTCGACCTTTTCATACCATGGTGCTATGTCTTTATAGCGTACAGGCCAATCTACGGCAGTACCATCCTCTTTATTTGCCTTAAAATCGATATCGCTCCAACGATAGCTATGGCGTCCCCATGTTAATGATCTACCGCCAACATGGTAACCTCGCATCCAATCAAACCGTTGTGTTTCGTTGTAAGGATGTTCCAAATCATTTACAAACCACTTATGGCTTGCTTGTTTGGTGGTGTATCCGGTTCTATTCTGCTTTGATTGCTTTTCAATAATTTCCCTGGTGGGTTGCCCACCATTCGGGAAATCCCATGGGTCCAGATTTGCGGTCTTATAATCTTCGATATGCGTTACCATTCTACCACGTTCTAAGACCAAGGTCTTTAAACCATTTTCACATAATTCTTTTGCGGCCCAGCCTCCACTAATGCCCGTGCCTACCACAATGGCATCATAGGATTCTTGTTCTTCGTTATAATAAAATTTACTCATAGGGATTGTTTATTTCCTAAATTTATTAAATATAAAATTAATTCAATACATTTAAAGCTTATTCTTATTGCGAATACCAAATTACAATGTTGTAATATAATTAGCCATTAGGATTTTTTTGTGGCCGAGATGCTGGCAAGAAGAGATTTTAAACCAATTAATAAAGAATTATTTTACTTATGAGAAAAATCACATGTATCAAAAAGTCGTTTACCGTTTGCGTTGCACTGGTCCTTTTAGGGTCGTATTCCTGCAAGGAAACGAAAGAAGCTAAAGAGGAAAAAACGGATGAAATTGTCCAAGAAGTTAATGCTGAGCCCTTTTTTGATCTTTCACTGGCACAATGGTCTATACACAAAATGATACGTAATGATAGTGTGGATCCGTATTCCTTTGCAGAAAAGTCTAAGGAATGGGGCTTTACCGGCTTGGAATATGTAAGCCAACTTTATAATCCTGAATTGTCGGATGCCAAGTACTCACCTGAGGCAATGGCCGCTTTTGTTGCCAAGAGCAATGCCGAAGCGAAAAAGTATGGTATGAAAAATGTTCTTATCATGATAGATGGGCAAGGGAATCTTGCTGCGGATGATGAAGCAGAGCGTAACGAAACCGTAGAAAAACATAAACGATGGGTAGATGCCGCAGCTGCAATGGGATGCCATGCTATTAGGGTTAATCTTACTGGAAGCTCTGACCCGGAAGTATGGAAAAAGAATTCCGTAGACGGTCTTACCAAGTTGGGAACATACGCTAAGACTAAAAACATTAATGTTTTGGTGGAGAATCATGGCGGATTATCTTCCAACGGCGCCATGCATGCCGAGGTTATGAAAATTACGAATATGGATAATGTGGGCACGCTACCGGATTTTGGAAATTTTTGTATTGAGAGATCTGATGATGGCTGTGCGAACATGTACGATAAATACAAGGGCATGAAAGAATTAATGCCTTACGCTATGGCTGTAAGCGCAAAGAGTAATGAATTTGATGCGCAAGGTAATGATAGGGTGATAGATTATGTAAAAATGCTTCAATTGGTAAAAGATGCTGGATATACAGGATACATTGGCGTGGAATATGAGGGAAGCGAACTAGGCGAGGAAGCTGGCATAAAGGCTACCCGCGATTTATTGCTAAAGGCAAACAAAGAAACTAAATAACGACCAAGCCCAACCGTGCTATGAAGCCTTTTTTTAACGAGCTATTTGATTATAACTTTTATTGCAATAAGAAAATTATTGAGCGTTGTCTTGCGATGGATATTCCTCTGGACAAATCAGATAAATTATTTAGTCACCTATTAAACGCCCATCATATCTGGAATGCAAGGATAGTAGGTAAGGTACCCGAGTACGAGGTATGGCAAAAGCATGATTTGAAAGATTGGAGCGATATTCATTATGAGAACCAACGTACCTCTTTTGAAATCACGACAAATGCGGAGGACTTTGAAAAACGCATAGATTATGACAATTCTGAAGGGCGATTATTTACCAATACCCTTCAGGATATGCTTTTTCATATTATCAATCATTCTACCAATCATAGAGGTCAGATAGCAACGGATTTCAGGAATAATGGAATAGAACCCATTGTTCTTGATTATGTCTACTATAAAAGATAAAAATTAAGCAAATGAACATTAAAACGAGGGTGCAGCTTTGCATAATGATGTTCTTGGAGTTTTTTATTTGGGGCGGATGGTTCGTTACCCTTGGTACTTTTTTAGGGAACAATATCAATGCTTCCGATGGTGAAATCGCCCTTGCTTTTTCTACCCAATCTTGGGGAGCCATAGTGGCTCCTTTTGTTATTGGTATTATCGCAGACCGATATTTTAACGCGGAAAAGATATTAGGAATCTTACATCTGGGTGGTGCATTGTTACTCTATTTAATGTACGGGACCGATAATTTTGACCTGTTTTATCCCTACGTACTTGGGTATATGATTTTATATATGCCAACCTTGGCATTAGTCAATTCCGTTTCCTTTAATCAAATGAAAAATCCGGCAAAAGAATTTTCGCTGGTGCGTGTTTTTGGCACATTGGGTTGGGTAGTTGCTGGATTACTGATTAGTTATTTCTTTAGCTGGGATTCAGAGGCAGGAATCCAAGAAGGATTGTTAAAGAATACCTTTTTAATGACGGCCATAGCGTCTGCTATTCTTGGGGTATTTAGTTTTACCCTGCCTAAGACACCACCTAAGGCGGCTAGTGATAAAAAACCAAGCTTAAAGGAACTCATGGGCTTGGATGCTTTAGAACTTTTTAAGGATAGAAATTTTTTGGTATTCTTTATTTCGTCTATATTAATATGTATCCCCTTGGCTTTCTATTACCAGAATGCAAATCCGTTTTTGGTAGAAATTGGAATGGAAAACCCTACAGGGAAAATGACCTTGGGCCAAATCTCCGAAATACTTTTTATGCTCTTACTGCCCTATTTTTTTACAAAATTCGGGTTTAAGAAAACTATTTTGGTAGCCATGTTGGCTTGGGTAGTACGTTACGTATTATTTGCCTATGGCGATACAGGGGAACTTGGTTTTATGTTACTCGTTGGAATCGCTTTGCACGGAATTTGTTATGACTTTTTCTTTGTCTCTGGGCAAATTTATACCGATAGTAAAGCTGGGGACAAATATAAGAGCTCCGCTCAAGGTTTAATTACCTTAGCAACCTATGGTATAGGTATGCTGATAGGTTTTTGGATAGCGGGTAAGATTTCCGACACTTACCTTTTGGAAGATGGCTCACACCTATGGAAACACATATGGTTATACCCTTCTGGCTTTGCCTTGCTGGTACTTGTTCTTTTTGCGGTATTGTTCAAATCCGAAAAAATCGACTACAAATCCTAATTTTTTAAATAGGTGGAAAGTCTGTAAATTTAGCATTTACGGGAATCTATCTTTACGGTATATACTTACGATGTACTATGTTTCCAAGAGACAGTTTTAAATAATTATAATACGATAAGCACATGCCAAAGAAAATTAGACTAGGAATTTTAGGAGGTGGAGGAGATTCCCTTATAGGAGTTTTGCACAGGATAGCATCTTATATAAATGATAACTATCAGATTACCGGTGCGGTATTCAATGCCGATTTTAAGGATAATATGGATTTTGCTAAGGAGATAGATGTTCCTACAAACCGTATCTATAAAGATTTTGATACGTTTATACTGGAGGAAATGAAACTTCCAAAAGAGGAGCGAATTCAGGTGTGTTCTGTGCTTACGCCAAACTTTTTGCATTTTCCTATGGCGAAAAAATTATTGGACAACGGGTTTCACGTCATCTGTGAAAAGCCAATGACCACAACCTTAAAAGAAGCTAAAATTTTACAGGAAGCCCACGAGAAAGCAGGAACTGTTTTCGCATTAACGCATACCTACACAGGATATCCTATGGTGCGCCAAATGCGGGAAATGATAAAGGCAGGGGCACTTGGTAAAATACATAAAGTAGATGCTAGGTATTATCAAGGATGGATAAATACCATCATCCACGACAAAGACAAGCGTAACTCCGTTTGGCGCTTGGACCCCAAAAAAGCAGGGATTAGTTCTTGTATGGGTGATATTGGGGTGCATGCCTTTAATATGGTAGAGTACACCACAGGTTTACAAGTGAAGTCGTTACTATGTGATTTCAATTACCTTTATGAAGACAACCAGATGGACGTAGATGGCACGGTACTTATTCGTATGGGAGCACATGTAAAAGGAGTGATACGTGGCAGCCAAGTAGCCACTGGCGAAGAAAATGGCCTTGCCATTGCTATTTATGGGGAAAAAGGAGCCTTTAGGTGGGAGCAAGAGAAACCCAACTTTTTATATAAAATGAGCGATACGGAACCTACACAGGTTTACAAGCCAGGACATGCCTATAACTCGAAACTGTCTTTGGACGGCACCAAATTACCGGCCGGACACCCAGAAGGTATTTTTGATTCCATGGCCAATATTTACTTAGGAGTAGCCAAGGCCATACGAGGTGAAAAATATAATGATGGAGAATTCCCTACGATGACCGATGGTGTTCGTGGTATGGATTTTATTGAGGCTACGGTGAAGTCTCATAAAGATGGGAATACTTGGGTTGCCTTAGAAGATTAAGTTATTCATTATAATTAAAAAGAGCTGAAAAAATTTAATTTTTTCAGCTCTTTTTGTATCTATCTTTTTGTGTTTCATACGAGGTATAACACTATTGGTGCTGACAAACTCAAAATGAAATTAATATTAAATTGAATAGCCCATTTAAAATAGCTCACGTCTCAAGTCTAATAGTGCAGCGGTCTTACATTTCCTTCAAAACACTCGTTCAAATTCCTCAAATACGATAATCATGCTATCCCTAGGAACCCTTTCAAAAGCTTCTAATTCTCTAGTGTAATAGTCCCAATGTACTTTTTTCCAGTAGCCCAAGGATTTGTCTCCTTCGCCTTCCAAAGTTGCGTTCGTTTCATTTATATTGAAATAGGGTATGAGCTGCATAGCGGTAATCCGTATGATGCATTGCGCCTCTTCCGCCCAATTGGTAATCACTAAAAAGTCCCCAATTTTTGGTAGTGGTTCCTTTCTGTACTGAAGGCCTAGTAGGGAATGTGAGGTAGCTTTTTTAATCCCTTTCATTACCAAGGCAGCTAATTCGTTAGCATCTTTTTCGTTGTCTCCAAAAACAGCTGTTTTTGGTGCTTCGTGAAAGGCATGTTCCAAATGTTTATCCAAATAATCTCCCCACATATTTCTGGCAGAAGCATTCTCCATATGGTATTCTATTACAATTTTAATTTCAAAATATAGCACAATTAATGCTAGTAGCGCTGGTTGCCGTGAAAAAATCGGTATAACACCTGCTATCTATGATTAAATAAACAAATTATGCAAAGTGTCCTTTCTTCAATTGTTCCACGGCATGATTTGCCGCTCTTGCGGTAAACGCCATATAAGTCAATGAAGGGTTTACACAACTAGAGGATGACATAAATGCGCCGTCCGTAACATACACGTTGGGTACGGTATGCAGTTGGTTGTGTTTGTTCAAAATAGATGTTTTTGCGTTATGACCCATTCTGGCACCTCCCATTTCATGAATACCAAGCCCTGGTCCAGAGGATTCTTCATAAGGCTCTACGTTCTTGAATCCTGCAGCTTTGAACATAGATACAATTTCCGCTTTAATGTCTTTTCGCATGTTGTACTCATTCTCTTTGAACTCTACGTCAAACTCAAGTTGTGGCAATCCCCATTTGTCCTTTTCAGTCTCGCTTAGCCTTACCCTATTGTCATCATATGGTAAAAATTCTCCAAAACCGGTTACGCCTATTTGCCAAGTGCCCGGTTTAAGAAGTTTATCTTTTAATGCTTTCCCATAACCCATTTCAGCAACGGATTGTGACCAGTCTCCTCGGCTTGCAGTACCTTGGTATCCAAAGCCGCGAAGGTAGCCTTTGCGTTTTGTCTTTTTGTCCAAGTTTACAAATCTTGGGATATAGAATCCATTGGCCCTACGCCCTTTGTAATATTTGTTTAAGAAACCGTCTACTTTGGCTGTTGCGCCTAATTTATAATGGTGGTCCATGATGCCACGCCCCAGCGCGTCGGAATCATTACCTAAGCCATTAGGAAAGCGTTCGGATTTGGATTGTAATAGAATCCCGACCGATGCCATCGCCGACGCACACAAGAAAATTACCTTGGCCTTGAATTCTATCCTTTCGTTTGTTTCTGCATCAATTACTCGAACACCAGTTGCTTGTTTCGTTTTAGCGTCATACATTATTTCATGTACGATGGAGTTGGGTCTTAGCGTCATATTACCAGAACGTTCCGCAGCTGGTAAAGTGACCGAGTTACTGCTAAAATAACCACCAAAAGGGCAGCCCCTAGAGCATCTATTTCTATTCTGGCAAACACCGCGACCTTCAAACTCGGAATTTGGATCTGTAATATGCGCGGTGCGTCCTATGGTAACTAGTCTACCATCCTCAAATTTTTCAGAAGTTTTTTTTTGAAAATCTTCCTCTACACAATTGAGCGCCATGGGTGGCTGAAATTTACCATCAGGTAATTGCTTAAGGCCTAAATTTTGTCCGCTTACGCCAATATATTCTTCTATTTTATCGTACCAAGGGGAAATATCGGCATAACGAACGGGCCAGTCCACACCAATATTTTCTTTTTTGTTGGCCTCAAAATCTATGTCGCTCAGGCGATAACTTTGTCGGCCCCAAGTAAGGGAGCGACCACCAACTTGATACCCGCGAATCCAATCGAATCGTTTTTTTTCTACATACGGGTGGTCCAAGTCATTTACGAAAAAATGCTTATTGTCCGCTTGGGGTGCCCAACCAACCCTCGTTTGTATATGTTGCTGTTTCTTTTCTTCAACGGATAACTGTCCTTTAAAGTCTTGATCCCAAGGGTCATCATTCATTGTAGGGTAGTCTTCAATATGTTTAACCATCCTACCTCTTTCTAGAACCAATGTTTTAAGGCCTTTCTCACATAGCTCTTTAGCCGCCCAGCCACCGCTGATACCCGTGCCAACAACAATAGCATCGAATTGTTTGTTTTGATTCATTTTATATTTCTTGTGAATTTCTTATGGTATTCCCTATATTTATGACCCAACTAGATAAGGAAACAAAAAGAATATTTCCATTCCTAAATATAGGGTAAATTCTTAAATGAATAACAGGTATATTAACTTCAAGTAATACATAAGATGAAGACAATAAAAGGGCCAGCTGTGTTTTTGGCACAGTTTGTAGATAGTAAGGCGCCGTTCAATTCCTTGGACGGAATGTGTAAGTGGGCATCAGACTTAGGCTATAAAGGTATACAAATCCCTACATGGGAACATTTTTTAATCGATTTGGACAAGGCTGCCGAGAGTCAGACCTATTGTGATGAACTTAAAGGAAAGGTGAATTCCTATGGCCTTGAGATTACAGAACTGTCCACACACCTTCAAGGGCAGTTGGTAGCGGTAAACCCCGCTTACGACCTTATGTTCGATAATTTTGCGCCGGACGCAGTAAAGAATAACCCAAAAGCAAGAACGGAATGGGCAATAGAAACCGTAAAGAAAGCCGCCACAGCAAGCAGAAGACTAGGGATTTCTGTCCACGCAACGTTTTCTGGAGCTTTGCTTTGGCACACAATGCACCCTTGGCCACAACGGCCAGCGGGACTGGTAGAAATGGGATTTGAAGAGCTAGCCAAAAGATGGCTTCCTATTTTGAACCATTTTGATAAGGAGGGTGTAGATGTCTGTTATGAAATACACCCAGGGGAAGACTTGCACGATGGGGATACTTTTGAGCGTTTCTTAAAAGCAACTGGGAATCATAAAAGAGTGAATATTTTGTATGACCCAAGTCACTTTGTACTACAACAGTTGGATTACGTAGCATACATAGATTATTACCATGAATTTATAAAATCGTTCCATGTCAAAGACTCCGAGTTTAATCCAACGGGTAAGAAAGGTAGTTTTGGAGGTTATAACGATTGGGGCGATAGGGCAGGCAGGTACCGTTCTTTAGGAGATGGTCAAATAGATTTTAAGACCATTTTCTCCAAGTTAACGCAATACGGATGTGATGTTTGGGCCGTAATGGAATGGGAATGTTGTATTAAGAGTCCGGAGCAAGGTGCGCGCGAAGGTGCTATTTTTATTCAGAATCATATTATCGAAGCCACAGAGAAAACCTTTGATGACTTTGCAGGTGCTGAGATTGATAAGGATGTATTAAAACGAATATTAGGTATTTAAAAATAGAAAGATGAGAAAAATAAGCATTTTAGCAGTATTAGCTGTACTCGCATTTAGTTGTAAAGACAAAGAGAAAGAGGCATCATCATCGGAAGCAACCGATGTATCCGAAACTATAGCAGAAACAACAGCTGAAAACGAATGGACGTCACTTTCCTTAGATCAGTGGCAGGCTTTTAAAGGTGGGGAATTGCCCAGCTTTTGGAAAGAAGAGAACGATGCTATCGTTTTTTATCCGCCTACGACAGAGGAGCGTAAGAAACCCGATGGCGGCCGTAAATCTTTTAATATCGTAACCAAGAAGGCGTATACTAATTTTGTACTTTCCTTGGAATGGAAAATATCCGATACTGGGAATAGTGGTATCATGTGGGGTGTAAGCGAGGATGCCAAATTTGGCGAGCCTTATCAAACAGGATTGGAGATTCAATTATTGGATAATGATAAGCATCCAGATGCAAAAAACGGACCTAATCGTCAAGCCGGTGCACTATATGATTTGGTGCCTCCGCCAACAGATGAAACAAAACCCGTTGGGGAATGGAATACGGCGATAATTACCATCAATCATGAAACCAACGAAGGAACATCTGTGCTAAACGGTGTAGAAGTAGCTAAATTTCCGGTTAATGGGGAAGCACTTCAAACATTACTAAAAGGTTCTAAGTTCGACGGTTGGGAAGGATTTGGAGCATACAAAACAGGTAAAATCGCATTACAGGACCATGGTGATGTAGTGTCTTTCCGTAATATTACAATAAAAGAACTATAGTATGAAGAGAGTCTTGATGGCCGCTTTGGTCTTAAGTATTTGCTCCTGTAACCAAGCGGTTAAACCCGAAGTAGCTAACGATAATGAAGTTACGGGATCCAATATAATTGTACACGAAGAATATAGTGGTGTAGAACCTACCAAACCAGAGGAAACCGAGTTATATGAACCTAAAGTGGCTGTTGTAACACCAGGGACGAATGGTTCAGCTCCAAGCGATGCCATTGTTTTGTTCGACGGGAGTTCTTTGGATGCTTGGGTACACTCACAGGATAGTACTGCAGCAAAATGGCATCTTAATAAAGATGGTAGCATGACTATAAAGGACAAAACCGGTAATATTCAGACCAAGCAGCAATTTGGCGATGTGCAACTACATATAGAGTGGAGTTCGCCCGCCGAAGTCCAACGGGATGGACAAAATAGAGCTAATAGCGGTGTTTTTTTAAACGGAATGTATGAAGTACAAGTATTGGACAATAACGATAATCCAACCTATGTAAACGGACAGGTAGGTTCTATTTACAAACAGCATACACCTTTGGCTATGGCATCGGTCCCTTCTGGGGAATGGAACACGTACGATATCGTCTATCGGTCTCCAGAGTTTAACGCTGCTGGTGAAAAAATTAAATCGGGTACTATGACGGTAATGCATAACGGTGTTTTGGTACAAGACCATGCAGAGCTTAAAGGAAATACACCTTATATTGGATGGCCTAAAAATCCATCTCATGGTAAAGGGCCATTAATGCTTCAAGATCATCAGGATAATAGTAGGGTAAGTTTTAGGAATATTTGGTTGCGAGAGTTATAAGAATAGGTGTTGGTGCCTTCGTACTAGCTAATAACAAGGTAATTACGATAACTGTATTGGAATAGGTTTGGGTGAAATATACCCCTAAAGGTATCAATGAGTTTTATCGTAATGGTAATCGGAGAAGTAGGGTGAACCAATGAATTTCTGGCGATATCAGTATGCAAACAGGAAAAATGGAGTGTAAAATAGCTCCTCTCTCATCTGAGGAGAGGAGTTTTTTTATGTACTGCAATTAGATACAATAATCGAAAGAATTGAAACTCCAAGCCTTAGCTTATAATCCCACAATCACAACTATAGAACATCATTTGGAAAGCAGGTTTATATAAATTTTAAAGTCAGCAGGTCTTATTGCAAAACACCGCTTAACAAACGTTTTGATAAAAATTAGAGCCTTAAAATACACCCCTCTTAATTTGGTTATCTTTGCCAAGATTTAAATAATACCTATGATTCAATCCATGACCGGATTCGGGAAGTATGTAGTGCAGCTTCCTACCAAAAAAATAACAATAGAGATTAAATCACTCAATAGCAAGAGTATTGATCTTAATGCACGTATGCCTTCTAGCTACCGGGAAAAGGAGCTGGAGTTACGAAAACTTATTGCCAATTCGCTCCAAAGAGGAAAGGTAGACTTTAGCCTATATTTAGAGAATACAGGTGACGCGACGTCTGCCCAAGTAAACGAAACCGTTGTACGGCAGTATATGAAGCAACTAAAGGCAATTGCAGATGGAGATGAACTAAAGCTGTTGGAGATGGCTCTACGTTTCCCAGATGCCATGAAAACCGATAAGGAAGATATAGATGAAGATGAGTATGCAGAAATACTAAAGGTTTTAAAGGGTGCCCTAGCCGAAATAAACACCTTTAGGTCAGAGGAAGGAAGTGTGCTGGAGAAGGACTTTTTGGAGCGTATAGCGTCCTTACAGCAGCTATTGGTTAGTGTTTTAGAAATGGATCCGGATAGGCAGGCAACCATTCGCGAACGCTTGGAAAAAGCCGTACAGGATGTAAAGGCAGAAGTAGACGAAAACCGTTTTGAACAAGAGTTGATTTATTACTTGGAGAAATACGATATAACCGAAGAAAAAGTACGATTGGCGAACCATTTGGAATATTTTACTAAAACCTTACAATCGGACGATAGTAACGGTAAGAAGCTAGGCTTTATTTCCCAAGAAATAGGCAGAGAGATAAATACCATAGGCTCCAAGGCCAATTTTGCACCTATGCAGCAATTGGTAGTGCAGATGAAGGATGAATTAGAGAAAATAAAAGAACAAATGTTAAATGTGCTTTAGCACCACAAGTAATTAGGGATATTGGCATTTGCTAATTTTTTTGAGAATTTAGTATATAATTTAAGCGAATACATTAGTGCGCATGAAAGGTGGTAAACTCATAATTTTTTCGGCTCCGTCTGGCAGTGGTAAAACTACTATTGTTAGGCATCTTTTGCAATGCCAAGAGCTAAATCTGGCTTTTTCCGTCTCTGCGACTTCCAGACCTAGAAGGGGAAAGGAAAAGAACAAGGAGCACTACTACTTTATGTCGGTTTCGGAATTTAAGCAACATATAAAGAAGGAAGATTTTCTGGAGTGGGAAGAGGTTTACCGCGATAATTTTTATGGCACACTGAAAACGGAGGTAGAACGATTATGGGCAGAAGGGAAGAACGTTATTTTTGACATTGATGTCGCAGGAGGATTGCGCATTAAAAAGAAATTTCCCAATCAGACTTTGGCCGTTTTCGTAAAACCACCAAGTATAGACGAGCTTAAAATTCGCTTAAAAAAACGTAGTACGGAGAGTGATGACAAAATCAATATGCGTATTGCCAAAGCTTCGGTAGAGTTGGCTACAGCACCACAGTTTGATAAGATTATAAAGAATTATGATTTGGATGTCGCCCTAAAGGAGGCGGAAGAATTGGTATCGAATTTCATAGCTAGCGACAAAAAAGAGTAGTAATGAAAAAGGTAGGGCTTTATTTTGGGACATTCAATCCTATTCACATTGGCCATGTAATCATTGCGAACCATATGGTGGAGTTCTCCGACCTAGATGAGGTTTGGTTTGTGGTTACACCCCAAAGTCCATTTAAGGTAAAGAAAACACTTTTGGATAATAACCACAGGTATCAAATGGTACTGGAAGCTACGGCAGATTTTCCAAAATTGAAACCGAGTACCATTGAGTTTAAGCTAACACAACCCAATTACACCATAGATACACTAGTACATCTATCAGAAAAATATCCTAAGGGGCATCAATTTTGCCTAATTATGGGGGAGGATAACTTGAAGGGGTTTCATAAATGGAAAAATTACGAAATGATTTTGGAGCACTACGAGCTTTTTGTATATCCAAGAATTTCTAAAGAAAAAACGGAACATCGGTTTACAGATCATCCCCGCATTCATAAAGTAAATGCTCCAATCATAGAAATATCGTCTACGTTTATTAGAAGGGAATATAAGAATGGCAAGAATATCCGGCCCCTCTTACCAGATGCTGTTTGGAAGTATATGGACGAGATGAATTTTTAT
>CAZMUV010000053.1:0-16838 GCA_964569345.1 uncultured Maribacter sp.
TGCGACAGGTGTACCCAGTACTTGCTGTGTTTTTTTCTGCTAGCACCTTGATTTTCAACCTATGCTTTCCTTCTTCTAACCCAGACACCAATGTGTTATACCACGGCAAATGTAAACCGGAACTCCAAGGTGTAAATAGGTCGATTTTTCTCCAAGCGCTTCCATCAATACTATACGCTATCATTCCCGCATCCGGACCAGCTGCAATGGCTATACCGGCTGCATTACCCTCAAAATTAAGTTTCAAAGTTTTTCCGGTACCTTCATTAATTAGCATAGGCACTTTTGTGTAATTTTCCCTTGTAGGCATTCCATCGGTTGGTTGCCAGTTTTCTATGAATGCCCATCCTTTTTGTTTACTATAATTTTTTACCGGGAGCACTATTCCATTCTCGTAGTTTCCAGCATTTAATGCAGCGGGAAGCTCATAGGTGACTATTTTATCATCGGCTGCTACAATACCTTGCCACGCGTTTTCTAGAAATATTTTCATGGAATGAAAGTAGATTCCTTGCCCAAAGGGAGAAGGGTGTAGGTTTTTAAAATCAGATTCCCAGGAAAACTCTCCAGTATCAATTCGCTCGGTTACTTCCTTGGCTAAATTGATTGATGGAATATTATAATGCTCCGCTACCGCTTCATGATTTTGTATTACTTCAGGAATTTTTCCGGTTCGATACATTTCCATTTTATCAGGATCAACAAAATGCATGAGTACTACATCAGCAGCTGGGTTATCTTTACGAACATGTCGTACAATACCTTCCATTGCTAGCATTTGTTCTTCAGTAGTTCTTCCATTTCCGGCATCGTTTACCGCAGCTTCCTCAAAAATCAAATCTACTGGCCCATTTTTTAACACATCGCGTTCTAGCCTAAAGGCTGCAGGTGTGCTACCCATAGAAGGTATTCCTGCTGCAATAAAATCAAATTCAGTTTTTGGGAAACGCTTCGTGAGATAATTAACTATACTATCTCGCCAACCACCATTGTAGGTAATAGATCCTCCAAGAAAAGCGACCCTACCTTTCTTTTCATTCACAAACTTCTTAAAGGAATTTCGAATTCCTCCCCGCAAGTGGTGATAGGCAAACGCATCTAAGGATTCATTTGGGATTATTGAATAATACTTAATAAAATCAGCTACTAGCCTTGGTGTTTCAATAGGATAGTGATGCCCTTGAAGGGATTGTTTCCCCTTGGTGCAAGGCACCACCGTTGCGCTTCCACCCAAACTTAGATAACGGTTGACCAAAATGAAGGTATTTTCATCCGCAGGTACAATTTCATCTTCAAGACCAATCATGTGAAGAATAGGAATTTTTTCTGCAGCCAAAATTTCCAGATTGTCAATGGGGTTGTTTGTGTAGGCCTTGGCTTCTTCCTCTGTCTTAAAACCGTACTTTTCCTTTAACCCATTCCATACCTCTTTAGCACCAACACTTTCACCAAAACCTCCCGGCCAGCTTTTGATGTCACAAACCGGAGCATCACCATATATACTAGTTACTTTCTTCGGATTTCTTTTCGCCCAGGTGTAGGTAAAGAGTCCACCTCTACTAACACCGGACAGCGCAACTTTTTTATTGAGATTATGTGTACTGGTCAGATACGTATAAAAACGGTCCCAAATGTCCATAGATTCTGGATTTCCCAGCATACCTGCTGTATTTATGTGCGCAATATGAAACCCTTCGGAAGCAAGAATACTATCTGCCTCGCTATGATAATCAGGAAAGCGTGCGCGCCATAACCAAGGTTTTCCTGCTATAGCTTTTTTTGGTAGGACGAGCCATGCATCTTTATTTTCAAATTGGAAATCATACCTTTCAAAACCTTTCCATTCCGAAATTTGAACCGTCGAGTTGTTATGATTCTCTTGCGCGGTAATTTGCTGACCACAAAAAATGAACCCTAGCCAAATCACATATCTAAACAACCTTAACTTTTTACGACCAGCTATTTTCATATATTCAATTCTTTTTTAGTGCTGCGAATACCAATTCGGCAATAGCTTTATAACCTGCTCTGTTTGGATGAACTCCATCATCTTCAGTAAAAAGTTCAGTCTTACGGTCTAAAGGAGTATTAAAATCAATGAAGCGTATGTTCTTTTCTTTAACAACCCTCTTTATCATAGCAATAAGTGCTTGAAGTCTAGGTTTGCGAGTTGTCAACCCTTCTATCCGTTCCCTACTCAAACCCGGGGTCTCCAAGACCATCGGCGAGGGCGCACATAAAAAGATTTGTGGTTTAGATGGTAGTTTCGATAGCTCATCGATAAAATCAAGATAATCGGCCTCAAATTCATCCTTGTACTCCCAACATTTTCTTTCTCCGCAGGTACCCATGCCGCAGGTATCATTTGTGCCAAGGCTAATAATGATGATATCAGGGTTTGCTTCTTTTATTATCTTCAACTCGCTCCACACCGTCGGTTTGCCTTTTCTAATTAGCGTAGCCCCACCCACTCCAAAGTTTTCCACTACATAGTTTTCTCCGAGAAGCAATTGCAGTTGAGCAGGATAAGAATACCTATCCCTATCATCCAATCGCGCACCATAGGTAATACTATCACCCACACATACCACGGTTATCTCATTCTCGATGCAACCGCCAATAGTCATAAGTAGTAGTAATAAAATTACATACATTGAAATGCGATTGCTTGATTCCATAGTTTTCTTCACAGCTCTAATCTACTATTCTAAATACCTCAAAACTCTTAATCAAGGGTTCTCCAATTGATTCTTTTACAATAAGGCGAAGTTGGGATATTTCAATGTTATCAAATTTATGAATGAACTTATGTCCGATAGATGACCCTTCAAAAAGCGTTTGCCAGCCATTGTTCGTTTTTGTCTCTAATCTAAATTTTCTGATACGCTCGCCTTGGGCAATGGCCTCCATTAAGACTACTTGATTTATGACTTCCTTTTTAGAGAGTCGAAGGCTAATTTTATTCCCCTTACCAGAAACACTCTTAATCGGGTTACCAAAACGCAACTTTATTTCATCCCCAAATTCTTTCAAACGCTTTACATCGGGTGCTGGTATCAATCCTCTAGAATCTGGTGTAACGCCTAAAATAAGTGTCGTATTATGACCTACGGAATTATAGTACATTGACATCAAATTGTTTAGTGGGTATAGCATCTTTTCTCGGTTAGCATCCCAAAACCAGTCGTGACCACCATTACCCCTCAAAGGAGCATCGCTCATAGCGGGCACATAATACTTTCCATTGGGGTCTCCGGTCTTTAATAATTCAAAGTTATTAGCCCCTATTTCTTTTTTTGCAGACTCTCCTGCTCCAGTAGCCTGATATGGAAAAGTGCCCCAAGAAGGATATGGTACCGTTCCTGATTCACTTCCACCCCATCTCATATCAGCTCTTTGCAGGTTGTGATAAAACAAACCTTTGGGTTGATACTTCTCAAAAATCGATAGCACGTCTGGACCTCCTTGTTCAGGTCCATGGGCCCCACCATCAAACCAGACCATGAACCATTCGCCATAATTGGTAAATATTTCGGTTACTGTTTTTTCTATCATGGTATTGTAATGCTTTTGCCTATTTAAAGCAAACTCATTTTCTCCGTTGACCTTAAAGTCATATACCCCATAAAAAGAATTCCAGCGTGTTCCTATGTATACGCCTGGAAGTATATCGTATTTTTTACAAGAAGCCTTAAAATCACGAAGAATATCCCCTTTTCCATCTTGCCAATTCAACGCTTTCATCGAATATGGAGTAGCCGAGCTTTGATGAAAAAAGAACCCGGTCTCGTGACTTACCGTCAAAATGGCAACTTTGAAACCGCTATCTTTAAGCGACTTGATCCATTGATCCATATCATACTGTTGCGGGTTAAAAATATTGTAATCTTCAATGGGCGTTATTCGATTTTCAGATTGCACATAGGGTTTGTCATCAAAGACGTGGAGATCAATACTTATTAAAGCAGCCAATTCGGCATTTTGCCACTGTAGTTGAGAAGAACTTGGGATAGGAATCCCATTTTGAGCACAAATTTCTAAAGGAATATTCAATGCTAGTAAAAGCGTAAAAAGGATGAAATTTTTCAATATTTCTATTTGTTTTTAAATGACTTATTTTTAAAAATATAGCTCACCGGAGCCTCTCCTCCAAACCAATTATGACCAGAAGCAACATACAGGTAGGCTGGTTTTTCATCCACAAGCAAAAGTTGAGGACGTTCAAATTTGATAATATCACCCGCATAATGATTGCTAGCATTGCGTAACTTTTCTTGACCCAAATATGTAAAGGTTGGATAGAACCCTTGTTCCATTTCGTTAAAGTGAATTCCCTTTTTTGATTTCCAAAGTACTCCCCCACCCTTCTCTATTAGACCATGATTATCTGTTGTCAACAAACAAACTTCTCCATCTAGCATAAAGGCATATCCATCTTCTATTGCTTTGTTGTTTTGTACAACAGGAAAAGGCATCTGGATATAGGGTCCCTCAAGATTTTCTGCAATAGCAAGTCCCATTTGTGCGTTTTCAGATTTGAAATAGAGAAAAAACCCACCATTAGGGTGTTGTAAAAGAGAGGGATTATTGACTCCATTACTCGATTTATAATTCCAGAAGTCTGGATTGTTTGGAACATCGAGTACTAACCCGTTCTTATGTATTTTTATCCATGGTCCATAAGGTGTATCAGAGGTAGCCATTCCAATCTTTTGACTTGCAGGATGGTCCGGAACCGTAGGATTATTATTTGCTATGTAGAGTAAGACATACTTTTCACCTACCTTATGAATACTAGGATTATGCATGCCAAAACTATCCCAAGTAGCTAAACCGGTTCCTTTGAGGGCAATATCAGAAAACGTAAACGGACCTTCTGGTGAATCACCTGTGTAATGCGCTATCTCACTATTAGAACGCCAACCCGGTTCTACTGTAGTGCCAGGCCATCTTGCTACAAACAAATGCACCTTGCCATCTTTTCCCATTATCGGCGAACTCCCCCATATGGTATACCCAGGTTCCTTAACGGCTACACCTACAAATTCCCACTGATCTGCAAGGGTACTCTTTGATGGCTTAGACTCATCCATCTTCTCCAATACTTTAAAAGCATTAAAAATACGATGCCCGTGTTCAATGAGTCCTGTAGGAGTTAAATGCGTGCCGTCTGCCTTTGGAAGACCATACATCGTAGTGTAAATGATGTTCCTATCATTTTGCGCAATTTGTTTTTGAGCTTCTAGAACTAGGGGGCGCTCCTTGACAAACATATGTTGCTCATCTACACCTAAGATAACATTCAAACTTAAATCTTGTACGACTTCCGTTCGTAAATCAGCTATCAACAGCTCTAAATTTGCTTTATAATCGGAAGCGGTTTCGTCATTAACTGCATCAGATTCACCTTGGATCCATACAAAACCACGAAAATTCAAACTGTAGCCTTTTTTCTTTAAATTGGAAATTGCAACTTTTAAATCCTTGACCATAGCATCATAGATACCACCACCGCCTGGCGACTTCCAATCTCTAGAAAGTCCTGTAGCTCCTAAACAAAATTTGAAAATTGCCGGGTTATACCCTTCCTTTTTCAAATCACGTGCAAAGCTAACTTCGGGACCAAAATGACCTGATTCAAATCTACCGCTTTGCGCTTGCATAGGCACCCATTCCCCATTTGAGCTATGCTTTCCATAAAAGGTCCAGTTAAATAGTATCGCCTCATCTAAATACTGTTCCTCTTTGGGATATTCCTGTGCATCGCCCATCCAGCCTTGCGCGTTAGATTGTCCTGCCAAAATAAAAAAGTCTATGTTCTTTTGAGCTTCTAGACCTATCGAAAACAACACTAAAAAAATAAAAAAAAGTACTCTACTCATATCAAAAAAAGGATAATTAAGGAACAAAAAAGCTATAAACTAAGTCATTACTATTTCTATTACCAAGTACATCGAAACATCGTTGAACCATCATAAAAGAATAACAATACTAATATATAGAACTTATGAAAGCATCAAGTTACAGAACATCAACAGAATCAAGAACAGGACAATACTTCTCAACTTTTAGCGATAGCAAAAGAGCGCAATGGGCCCAGTACAGATATTTTAATCGCTAATCACAATTTGAAGTAGCACAATCAATAAACATATTATTAGGCTCACAAGACATTTCGAAAATCAGAATTGCTATTAAGTTAAAATACCTAATATATTAGTTAAAACAAGTGCATAAAGTAACAAGTTACTATATTTCCATTTTGTACTTACTTTAAATTGGTCCAAGGATTTTATTCTTTATTTGAAACTCCTGTAATAAGCTCTAAAAAAGTACAACTTTTTACAAAACCCACTTTCTATACAACGTTTGTATACCCATCCGAAACACTTCTATAATGCATGCTCAAAATTTAAATCGGAACTAGGTAATTACTTTTCTAGCTTAAAATTTACAGAATCAAGGAATATATGATGCTCTTTAAAATGTTACACTCACAACTATATCTTATGGGAAAGCAGCTTCGGCACTTATTCAAAGGCAAAGAACTAAAGAAAAACTAGAAACAAACGAAGAAAAAAACGCTAAAAACAATTTGACAGAAGTAATTCTAACAGAATTACTTAATTTCAGGAATCTTTAGAACCTAAACCATATAGCTTTGGAAAAAAATCGTAGAAACCTAGCAAAATTACTATCCTTAGGGGTTCTTTTCCCAGGTCAAGCAGCGTATTCCCTATCCTCTATTTTAGAAACCTTACCACCTGAGTTGGATGGTAATTTAAAAAACCCATTAGCTTTAGACATGATAGAGAAAGATATTGATACCCTGTATAAAAAAGCGATAGTTATTGATGGTTTAACCATCTCAAGAGGTTGGAACGTAGCATCTTTTGAAGCCTTAGAAAAATCAGGATATACAGGTTTTTGTACTTCATTAGCATCAGGAAATCTAGAAAACGCAATGGAAGCCTTGGCGGATTGGAGAAATCGAATAGACGAAAATTCCGATAGATTAATCTATGCTACTAGTGCAGATGATTTTCTTCAAGCAAAGAAAGAAAATAAGACCGCTATACTACTAGGATTTCAAAATGCTACGATGATTGAAAAATCTATCGATAATATTGATACGCTTTATAACGCGGGAACACGTTGGATTCAATTGACTTATAACCATCGAAATTTATTGGGCGACGGATGCACGGAGCGTACCAACGCAGGCTTATCTGATTTTGGTATTGAGGCGGTAGAGCGTATGAACGAATTAGGAATTATGATAGACCTATCACATAGTGGCCGCCAGACCACTGATGATGGAATTAAATTCAGTACTTCTGGAGCCTGTTTCAATCATTCCATGTGCGAAGCGCTCTACAAAAACCACCCGCGCTCCAAAACTGACGCGCAAATTAAAGCGATGGCCAATAAAGGTGGTATCATGGGTATTATTTGTCTAGGGTATATGATTGGCCCTGACCCTGGCGGCAAAACTACCTTAGAAACCTATGTAGACCATATAGACCATGCCGTTAAGATTGGAGGAATAGATCATGTAGCGTTGGCATCGGACTTTGCTATCCAAGGGTTAGAGGCTACTGGCGCCACAAGAGAAAATTGGTATGTACCCCGTTTAACCAGATTCAAACCTTCTTATCAGGTACGTTGGCCGCCATGGATTCCAGAATTGGAAAGTCCAGAACGGTATCTAAGCGTTGCTAAGGTTTTGGATAAAAGAGGATATAGTTCGGGGGATATTGAAAAAATAGTAGGGCAGAACTGGTTGCGATTTTTTAGGGAAACCTTGAAATCCTAAAACTAGTATTAAAAGTTATGAGGATACAAACAATAAACCCTTGATATTAGTAATGCAAATACAACCCATGAAACGTACACTTTTTTTTCTTTTTTTCCTCTCTTTATACACCGTCAACAGTCAGGCCTTAGAATTCTCTACGAACGGCAGATTAATCCTGGGTACTTATAAAGAACGTACTGCCTCTATTGGCCTTGGGGATATCGATAGTGATGGGGATATCGATGTGCTTGTTGCCAACGGAAGGCATTGGCCGGGCCAGAATCGTATTTTTCTTAATAACGGTAGGGGAATCTTTACGGTTTCCAAAATTTTGGGCGACGAACAGGAAACCAGCTATGCTACAGAGCTTGCTGATTTTGATAATGATGGTGATCTAGATATTGCTGTTGGAAACGATATGGCGCCCAATTATATTTTTACCAATGATGGAAAAGGCAACTTTACTAAAGCCGCAAGCTTTGGGAAATCTTATGACCATACAAGAAACATTATAACAGCCGATCTTGATACTGATGGGGACATCGACATTCTAATTACGAACAGAGGAAGTGAAAACGAAATATGCCTAAATGATGGTGCTGGAACATTTTATACAACGATAGGTTTCGGTAATAAAGAAGATTCTACCATCGACGTTGAAGTTGCAGATATGGATGCAGATGGTGACTACGATCTCGTTTTAGCAAATAGGGATGACCAACCCAACTATGTATACTTAAACGAGGGAAATCTAAAGTTCACAAAAAAAATACCCTACGGCACAGGTACCGATATTACGAGATCTATTGCCATTGCAGATATAGATAAAGACGGCTATTTAGATATTGTTACTGCCAATATTGGAGAACCAAATGTTATTTATTTTGGCAGTCAACAGATAAGTTATGAGCGGAAAGTAACGTTTGATTCCAGCAATGACAAATCGTATTCTATTAGTATTGGTGATTTAGATATGGATACTGATATCGATATCGTCATAGGAAACTATGGAGCCCCCAACACTGTTTTTGTCAATACTGAAAATGGAAATAGTTGGAAAAAGAAAACCTTAAGTGATAAAAAATTTAATACCTACGATATTATGATCCAGGATTTAAATGGAGATAAAAAACCAGACATTATGGAAAGTAATTCAGATGAGAAAAACGTGTACTACTTTAATAAATTCAAGCCCTAGTTTCCTTAAAAAATTAAATAATAGTACGCATCTACACCAACCGAAAAAATTAAGAGCACATGAAAACTGATTTAATATTGAAATATAAATCTAGTACGCTATTTACAATTGTAATGTTCGCACTATTAATGACATCCTGTTCTTCCGAATCGTCACGATGGGACGACATCAATGAAGAAGGCGCTTTTTTGGTGTTTAGAAGGCAATCGCAGATTGGGGAAGAAACCTATAGCATTACATCCACTAAAGATTCCATTACCGTAACATCGCTACAAGGCGAAAATGAAAGGGGACGTATAACAGGCGTACTATCTGAACTTCACCTTACAAAGGAGTTAGTCCCCACGTACTATAACAATAGAAGAATTGCTACCGATACAACTAACATTTTTAGAATGGAACGTTCATCTCCTGGTACGGTCTCTATTTGGGAAGAAAATTTTGAGGTTGTAACTACGGAAACTCCCCCAGTCTTTTTTCCGTTGCACAGTAATATTCCTGCTGCAATGGAAATGATGCTTTACCATTATTATTTTAAAAATGGCGAAGTAACTATCCCTACCCTACCCAGAGGAGAAGTGACCATCACCCATAAAGGCAAGGATACGATAACAATTAAGGGAGAACAAATACCTTTAGATCGTTACGTGACCGAAGGTATCAACTGGGGCGGTAGAACCGTTTGGTTAGACGAATCACAGCAGCTGATAGCCTTGGTAAAAGCCAATACCCAGATTAGAGAAATGATTAGAAAAGGATATGAAGAGGCATTACCCGTTTTTATAGCAGGTAATGTTGAAGAACAAATGGCTGCACTTTCAAAATACACTTCAGATTTAAAAGGAGAACAAGCTAAGGTAAAAGCTTTAGTAGGCGGAGATATTGTAGATGGTTTACGTGAGGATACACAAAAAAACATGACCATGATTATTGAAAATGGTCGCATTAAAACCATTGGAAAAAGCTCAGAAGTAGAAATTCCTGAAAATGCTGAAGTTATTGATGTAACAGGCAAAACATTAATGCCCGGACTTTGGGATATGCATGCCCATTCCAATCAAGTACAATGGGCGCCGGCCTATTTAGCCGGAGGTGTAACTACGATTCGTGATAATGGGAATGAACTTGAATTTGCAACTTCATTTAGAGATGCAATAGCTAAAAATGGCGCTGTAGGCCCCGATATCCTTTTGGCAGGAATGACCGATGGTGCTGGCATAAAAGGCAACGGGGCTATTAGAGCCAGAAACCTTGAAGAAGCTAAAGAAGTAGTGGAATTATACCATAAGAATGGATACAAACAAATAAAAATCTACACCTCAGTACAACCAGAGATGGTTAAGGTACTTGCTGAAGAAGCACATAAAAAAGGGATGACTGTTACTGGGCATGTTCCCAAAGCTGTGGGCAATGCTATACCAGCTATTGAAAGCGGTATGGATATGTTAAGCCACAGGTCTCTAATGTTATCGGTACTTTTTCCTGAAAAAAACACAATAGAATTAGGAAGATACTATTTAGCTGAAAATGAGGTGAGTGCTGACAGAATGAAAAAAGCAACCGACTTTTTATTAAAACATAAAACAGTACTAGATCCAACCATAGCCTTAAATGTTGTAGGAGCACTTCCTAAAGGAGACCCGTTAGAGACCATAGAGCCAGCAGCTGATAGAATTGCCTACGAGTTATTTGAAGGAAAACGATTTAGAAATGGAGTTAGTGCCAAACGTTCAGCACTAATCAAAGAGGATAATAGAATAGGGATGCAAATTCTTGGCGATTTCTTCAGAGCTGGCGTACCGATTGTAGCAGGAACAGATAATGTTGTTCCTGTATTTAGTCTCTATTTAGAGATAGAAACCTACCATGATTTAGGAAAACTGTCTCCTCTTGAAGCAATTAGAACAGCAACTAGTGCTCCTGCAAAGGCAATGGGAATGTATGCCGAAACAGGAAGTTTAGAAGTAGGTAAAGAAGCTGATATAGCTATCTTAGAGAAAAATCCGTTGGAGGATATTTCTAATATAAGAACGGTATCTTCGGTGATGACCAATGGAAACTATTACATAAGCGAACCGCTTTGGAAAGCGGCTGATTTTAAACCAAATTGATGCTAAAAATGAGTGACGAAAATTACGACCCAGAAGCAAGACTAAAAGAACTGAATATTGAACTTCCAAAAGCACCCAATCCAGTTGCGAATTATGTAAATGGTGTGCAAACGGGCAACCTTATTTTCTTAGCAGGAAAAGGACCCAGATATGCAAATGGTGTTGAAATAACCGGCAAATTGGGCGTAGATATATCTATTGAAAAAGGCTATGAAGGTGCACGTTTGACAGCTATAAACCAAATAGCAGTGTTAAAAGAAATGTTGGGTGATTTAAAGAAGGTGAAACGCATTGTAAAAGTACTAGCGCTTGTTAATTGCCACCCCGATTTTATTGAACAACCAAAGGTTATGAATGGTTTTTCTGATTTGATGGTTGCCGTTTTTGGCGATAGAGGAATTCACGCCAGAGCGGCTATTGGAGTAGCCTCTTTGCCTAGAGCACAAGCCGTTGAAGTAGAATGTGTTGTGGAGGTTTATGATTAAAACGTAACTTTTAGAATCGATAAAGAAGCCCAAAGAATTAGATGCCTCTTCTCCAAAGTTCGACGTAATTATACCCGTATATTTTGAGACGATAATTATAGTTTTAGTAAATCATGAGAATTTCAAAACAAGTTATTGGTCGTATTCTTGGGCCCCTTTCCTTTTTTTATATCTTATTTTTTTTCCATCCTGAAGGACTTAGCGATTCGGCCAATGCCGTTTTAGCTTCTGTTGCTTGGGTTGCTATTTGGTGGATAACAGAAGCAATTCCTATTTATGTTACAGCATTATTACCCTTAGTTCTTTTCCCCTTGTCAGGCGGATTAGATTTAAGCACTACCGCATCATCCTACGGTCACAAATACATATTTTTATATATGGGCGGATTCGTTTTGGCTATTGCTATTGAAAAATGGAATCTGCACAAAAGAATCGCCTTATCCATCATAAATATTATCGGAACCAACGTTATAAATATCATTCTTGGTTTTATGCTTGCTACGGCGTTTTTATCCATGTGGATTTCCAATACCGCTGCAACGGTAATCATTCTGCCTATAGCGATGGCCATAGTATCTCAGTTAAACGATAATCCAGACACCCTAGCAAACGAAAATAAAATTTTCGGCAAAGCCTTAATGCTCTCCATTGCCTATAGTGCTTCCATTGGTGGGATATCAACATTGATAGGAACTCCTACCAACTTAGTTTTGGCAGGAGTGGTAGAAACCACTTTTGGAAAAGAAATCACCTTTACAGAATGGTTTGTTTTGGGGTTTCCTATTTCCGTGCTATTACTATTTATATGCTGGTATTATTTAACACGTTTTGCTTTTGATTTTAACCAAAAGGAATTCCCAGGCGGGCGCAAAGAGATTGCGACACAGCTTAAAGCTTTGGGTAAAATGAGCTTTGAGGAAAAAATAGTTTTGGTGGTCTTTGCAGGGACTGCTTTTGCATGGATCTCGCGCTCCTTTTTGCTGCAAAAACTAATTCCCGCTATGGATGATACTATCATTGCTATGATTTCCGTAGTCATCCTATTTTTATTACCAACAGGTCAAAAAAATAAAAAATTAATTTTATGGGAAGATGCTGTAAAATTACCTTGGGGCATTTTAATCTTGTTTGGTGGAGGTTTAACTTTAGCGCTTGGATTTGAGTCCAGTGGATTAGCGCTTTGGATAGGAAGTAAATTAACAGCACTAGAAACATTACCTTTTATTCTGTTACTCCTTATTCTGATAACCATAGTGAATTTCTTGACCGAGATTACTTCTAACATTGCAACAACCGCAATATTACTGCCAGTTTTAGTATCCTTAGCCCCTGTCCTTGGTGTTCACCCTTATTATTTAATGATTGGCGCCACATTAGCAGCCTCATGTGCCTTTATGTTACCAGTAGCTACACCACCAAATGCAGTTGTTTTTGGGGCTGGCTATTTAGAGATGGATGACATGGTTAAAAAAGGGTTTTGGCTAAACATAATTTCTATACTAATTTTAACAGCGGCAGTTTATTTGGTTCTTCCTTTGTTATGGGATTTGAATGAAGCAATGTAATTAGCTATAGGCTAAATATAACGATGGTTTTATAATTCCAGATGAACTCCCTAAATACTACTTCAAAAATTCCTACACTTAACAAAATCTGTTTTTTTGTAATGCGCTACTATTTCCGCTAGTCATGTCTTTTCAGAACTAGACTTTATAAAAAACAAACCGCTAAACACTTCCCATTTGCGACTAAATGAATGTGAGTGGTCAATTTATTGTAAATTTCAAGAAGCGAATGCTAATAAATTGGACGAATACGTACTGCATTAAATACATTTGACATGATTACACCAACAAAAGTTGCTACCCTTCTGCTTATATTCGGTTTCTTCCTTGGAAAGACTATATCTGCTCAAGCCCCTATTGAATTACCACTTTGGCCTAATGGCATTCCCAATAACCCCGTGAAATATGAAACAGAGGAAATGCGAACGGAACCCGTATTAAAAAGTTCCCTATCTCAAAAGAGTGCTATCCTGCGTCAAGTTTCTGAACCAACCTATACGCTTCATAGGCCTGACAAAGGCACAGCGAACGGAGTAGCCATTGTCGTTTGTCCTGGCGGTGGTTTTGAAGAATTATGGATTGATAGAGAGGGAACGGATTTCGCTATGTGGCTTGCTAGCAAAGGTTTCACCGCAGTCGTATTAAAGTATAGAACCTACAACAGTAATACCCCAGGATTCTCCCTTCAAAGAGATGTGTTCAATGGAGAAGTGTATGCTGATGCAAAACAGGCTATCAATATTTTAAGAATTAGAGCAGATGAATTGGGGATAGATAAAAACAAAGTGGGAATTAGCGGTTTCTCCTCTGGGGGTGCCTTATCGCTTTTTGCCGCTTTAGAAACCTTTGACGAACTGCTCCCCTCCTATGCCAAGTATGACGAAAATACGGTGCCAGATTTTGCCGGATTCATCTATGGGTCTGTATGGGATGTATTTTTTGAAAAGATTGATTCCAATACAGAAATCCCTCCTATGTTTTTAGTCAATGGCGGAGAAGACACCGGCACCCCACCTGCCAGATGTATTAAATTGTATAGTGCTTTATTAGAGAAGAACGTACCAACCGAATTGCATATATACGCCAAGGGAGAACACGGATTCGATTCGGGTATTGAAAGAGGTATTAGTGTAGCAACTTGGCGCGATAGCTTTGTGAATTGGTTGACTGATATAAAAATAGTAGAGTACTAAACTGTTAGGGCGTTAGTTTTATATCTACTACGAAGCCTTTCCATTTTATTCCTTAGCTCCAATAATTATCAGCTACTTATGGACTTGTTTTTTAAAAGGTGGCGGCAATGGTGTTTCTTATCCGAAGGAACCTAAACATTCCAGACCAGGCGTTATTGAAGAAGCCTTAACGGTACTTCATCATAAAAAAGAGCCTCCTTTACTACTGATAAGTAAAAACAACCGGCACCCTATTAACGTTCACCTATTGGGCGTGACCCTAATGAAACCTATAAAGACTCATTCAAAAACAGAGTTTGAATCTTTTGTTGGACCCTCAAATTTTCTTAAGTAAACGAACATACCGTTACTTGTTTTGCCTTTTTCATAATCTTCCTGGGTCATATCTGGATTCATTTGACTGTAATGACATTGGATTGAAGAATACGCCTTCTCCAGGTCTTCTTGGGAGTATGAAATTTTAGTTCTTAAATACGTACTAGATTGTCCTCTTAATATTTTATTTTCAGCATTGTCGATATTCTCGGAGGGGGTGCCGTAAAAAAATAAGGACATGGGCTTATCCCAGTCCTTACTTAAAAAAACCTGCGTTACGGATGCACCCACTAGCCTATGATCCATGTGGGTCGTACCTCCATCTGGACCCCATGTAATCAGAACATCGGGTTGGACCTTATCAATGATACCGTAAAGTTCCTTTATCATCTCCCAAGCCTGTGGCATGTGTCCATCATAGCCTTCACCCGCCCTTAATTGGTCATGATAGTCTAAATGAGTTAGTACTACTCCTAGTTTTTCGGCAGCACATTTCATCTCTTCCTTTCTAGTAGCTACTAGGGTTTCCCCAGCTTCATGATCATGATAGTCATTCGTACCATACCTGCCATCAGTAACGATTACCAGATGTACTTTGGCACCCTCCCTAACATACTTGGCCAATATTGGTGATACTGTACTTTCGTCATCAGGATGTGCAAATACAGCTAAAATCACCTTGCCTTCATAGGGTTTCTGACTCCATATTTCGGTGGTTTGAAAAAGCGATATAAACGAAATAGTACATAGAAATAAGGCGCGGATATTTGTCCGATACGAATACTTGAAAATTTTCATAATTGTTTTGTTTAAAATTAACAAAGCTATGATAGCGAACTACTTACTTTTTAGTTCTTCTTTAAAGATAGCAAATGCCCCCTTAACTAAAAAAAATAGTCGAAAAGGCAGACGAATTTTAAAATAAATACTGTGAATAAGGGATTATGGTTTCCAGTAAAAAAGAAAATACGCTTGATTTCAGCTGAAATTGACATTATTCAACGACTTCCTATTTTTAAAGAGTAGCATCGTAATCACTCCTCTAACTTGATACTTATGATATATCCCAACTAGCCCTTTACCGCTATTAAATTAGGTGCTAAAATTTTACACCGCCCAAACCATTCCGAAAAAACAGATTAGAACGGGAATTTTAGAAGCTATTATAGTACCTGATTCACCATTTAAACTAGCGCTTAAAAACCTACATATTTCAAAATACTCATGTTAAAACCTGACCAATGTCATGGTTTTTTGTGCTGTAGTACGATAGCTTTGAGTATTCAATCCATAAAATTCTTTATTATGCTACGTATACTCCTTCCTACAGATTTTTCGGAAAATGCTTATGAGGCCATTCAATATGCACTCAAAACATTTAAGGATATAGAATCCACGTTTTATCTGCTACATACCTATATGCCCCCAGTATATCATGCGGAATATTTGGTAGGCAGTCCAGGTCTCATTGGTCTTGGTGATGTTATACGGGAAGCCGCCGTGGAAAATCTAGATAAACTAAAGACTAGAATAGAAAAAGAACATCCTAATAACAAACATACCTTTACCTCCCTTGCCTGCCTAAACACGCTTACCAATGAGATATCTAGAATGGTGCCAGAGGAAGAAATAGATGTAATTCTCATGGGTACCAAAGGGGCTACGGGAGCCAAGGAAATATTATTCGGCACAAACACCGTAGATATCATCAAAAGGGCCAAGTGTCCCGTGATTGCAGTTCCGCCTAATTTTGAGTACGAGGTACCAAAGGAAATTTTATTCCCAACCGATTATGAAGTAGGTTTTAAAACAGTACCGCTTAAGGTGCTGCTAAGCGTTGCTAGAAAACATGTTTCTAGTATTGAGGTTCTGCACGTCTCCAATGGCTATGACCTCACTGAACAACAGTTAAAGAACCAAGCGAAATTAGACAAGGAACTAAAAGGCATTGCCCATCTTTTCCATAACCCCCATAATCAAGAAATCATTGATGCCATCAATGATTTTCAACTAAAACATAAAATGAACCTGTTGGTCATGGTGCAAAACAAACACACTTTTGTGGAACGGCTTTTTATTGAACCTGTCATTAAAAAAATAGGCTTTCATATTACCATTCCGTTTATGGTACTACCAGATTTGAAGTAATCCTTTTGTAACCTTGTGTTTTTAA
>CAZMUV010000053.1:16938-24949 GCA_964569345.1 uncultured Maribacter sp.
CCGTTTATGGTACTACCAGATTTGAAGTAATCCTTTTGTAACCTTGTGTTTTTAAATCAACGTTAATTTTACAGATACCCACGCACACTCTAAATAACGAAATTTAAAAACCAAGTTTTAGAGTAATCACCGGCTAACAATTAACGTCACAACAAACGCCAGAAAACAGCTAGGCTAACTATAAAAATAAAATAATGAAAAAATTAATACTACTTCTTATTTTTGCCAGTAGCCTCTGGTGTTGTTCCTCCGCGAAACTTGTTAGTAATTGGAAAAATCCAGATATTGTCTTATTCCACGCTTATAAGGTTCTAATCGTTGGCATGACGGAGAATGACAGTATACGGGGAGATTTTGAGAGTAAAGTACAAGCTGAGTTCCAAAAGCGAAATGTAGAAGCCGTAAGGAGTGTCGACGTTTTTGATGTAGACTTTACAACCTCTCAACAATCAGAAGCGCAACTTACAGAAGTGGAACAGCAATTATTAGACAAGGATTTTGATGCCATCCTGTTTACAAAAATCATAGGATCGGAAGACAAAAAAACGCTTCGTACCCGACTTTCTACTGTAGACCGCTACTTATATACCTTTCAAGATGATTATATAAGCCATCAAGGTATTTATTACGAGGACAGCTATTACGACAACTATACTGTATTTCATACAGAAACAGCCTTGTATTGTATTTGTGTAGGCAAGGAGCGCGAAACCATTTGGAGAGCAGGCTTTAATATTACCGACCTACAAAATTTCAAAAAAACCGTTACCGAATACATAAAACTTATGATACTCGCTATGGAAGAGCAGGACTTAATTTTTTACACTGCGTATTAGAAATATTTTGAGTAACACACCCTTTGGGTTAATCCATCCCTTTTAGCATGCCAAAATATAAATTCTTTTTTTATTTTTCAAACGAGGAATAGTTGTAAAATGAGGCCGCTAGCACTCCACAGAATCGTATTGATTAAAACCTAAATCAGCCTAAAACGAGCTTCTTTTCAAATTTAGTCTTTCAAAAAAGTTATGAATAAACTATCTTTTGGAAAAATATAAGCACAATGACCCACCAGCCCATATTAAAATATTTATTTATTTTCTCCTTGTTGATAAACTTCGCCACAACGACCTATGGACAGTCTGTTAGTACCGAAGACTCCTTCACCAAACTAGAGACCCTCTTCCAAGAATGGCGCTCCTTTGAAAATCCACCACTTTACAATAGCGCTCCCGACTACCGCGCAGCAACCTTTACCGCCAGAAATACGGCTTTCAGTGTCATAAAAGAGCAACTTAATGCCATGAATATTGGCCAATGGCCGGTTGCAAAACAAATAGATTGGCATATTGCAAGGGCAGAGATGAACGGCTATGATTTTAATCAAAGAATCCTGAAACCTTGGGAGCGTGATCCGGCTTTTTACAAGACCATTTGGACCTCCCGTAGTGACGTCCCTGCTCACGAAGGACCAACACACCATGCTATTTTAGAGGTCTGGCAGTATGATTTCCCGCTATCTAAAGAACAACGTGCACAGTTTTTAGCGGAGCTTATGGTCATACCCTCTTTAAACGCCCAAGCTAAAATCAATTTAACGGGTAATGCAAAAGACCTTTGGATTACTGGTATACGGGATATTAAAACCCAAATATCTGATTTAGAAAATCTAAAAAATAAATCAGGTATTGAAAAAGACAGGCAAGTAATAAAAGCCATAAACGAAGCTATTTTAGCCACAGAAGACCTCATCAACTGGTTAGAGGAGCAGGCACCCACAAAAACAGGACCTTCAGGTATTGGAAAGGATAATTATACCTGGTACCAGCAGAACGTGCACCTCATTCCAATGACTTGGGAAGATGAAGTATTACTACTTAAACGAGAGCTAACACGTGCTTGGACAGGGCTTAAATTAGAGGAACATCGCAACAGAAATTTACCTCCATTGACTGATGCATCTGGGCCAGAAGCTTATAAATTACTAAACGAAAAAGCAGCAAATAGTTTATTGGACTTTTTGGAGGAAGAGGACATCGTAACGGTAAAGGATTATTTTGACCCTGCACTAAAGGCTCATTATGGGGAATTCGTCCCCAAAGAAAAACGGAATTTCTTTTGGATTACTGCTCATTATGACCCAAGGCCATTATTCTCTCACTTTTACCATTGGTTTGAACTGGCCCGCATGGATAACGAACCAAATGAAAGCAGTATCCGGAAAGACGCTTTGTTGTATAATATTTTCGATTCCCGAAACGAAGGGATGGCCACAGCGGTAGAAGAATTATTTATGCAAGCCGGACTTTATGATGACAGCCCCAGGGTACGTGAAATTGTTTATATCATGATTGCCCAACGTGCCGCTCGTGGTCTAGGCTCCCTATATGCCCATGCAAATGAAATGACCATGGAGGAAGCGGGGAAAATTCATTCTGACTATACGCCAAGAGGATGGATGAAGACCGAAAAAGAACTCCTGATTTTTGAACAACATCTCTACTTAAGACAACCGGGCTATGGCACCAGTTACATTACTGGAAAATATTTAGTAGAACAGGCCTTAGCGGAATACGCCCGAAAGTTGGAAAAAGAAGGAACCGAGTTTGAATTAAAATCCTTCTTCGATGGACTGAATAGAATTGGGAATATCCCTATTACTTTAGGGCAATGGGAACTAACAGGAGAGAAAGCTCATTTAAGTACTATTTTAGACTAAAAGCACCTGTTATTATCAATGAGCTTGAATAAAACGCCAAAACTATCTAGACAATTAGGACTCTTAACCTTAACCGCTACAGGTGTGTGCTCTATGTTGGGTGCTTCTATAAACGTAGTTCCGTTTATGATTCAAAAAAACGTTCCAGGTATTGGTCCTTACGTCTTGTACGCCTTCGCTTTTGCAGCTATACCCGCTATTTTTGCAGCGCTTGCCTATGGCATCCTAGCCTCGGCCATGCCAAGAGCTGGGGGTAGTTATATCTATGCCAGTAGAGGGCTTCACCCCTACTTAGGTTTTGTAGCCAGTTTTTCGCAATGGTTTGGTCTCTCTATCGTCATTGGTGTTATTGCTTATGTTACTATTCCTTTTATCCGCGATATTTTTTTTGAACTAGGGTGGATTCAACTATCACAAACCTTGGAACAAGGATGGATACGGATTTCCTTAGCGCTTTTACTCATATGGACTTTTGTAGGGATCAATGTTAGAGGAACGAAATCGTATGCGCTCACCTTACTGCCTATGATGTTCCTCATGTTTTTGTTAGGAGGAATTGTTATCGTATCAGGCTTCTATTTCTCCACTTCCGATTTTGTAACTGCTTTAGAGGCTCGGGAAAATCGTAGTTTTATTCCAATTGATACTGCTGTATTCGACTGGCGTATTTTTCTGTCGGCCGCAGCCTTATTATTTTCTAGTTTTATAGGTTTTGATTCTATTGCCCAAGCCGGGGGCGAAGCAAAAAATCCGACCAAAACACTACCAAAAGCCATATTATTATCTATTACATCTGTTGGTCTTTTCTACTTTCTATTCGCATCGGCCGTATACCACACTGTTCCATGGAGTTTTGTGGCGGAAGAAGCTTTCAAAAAAGATATTTCTGCCCCTGGCCTACTTAGCTATGTGCTACCTTCTGGCCTTGGTGTCGCTATTTTACTAGGTGCTACAATAGCATTGATCAATGACTTACCTGCCATGCTACTTTCCGTTTCCCGACTCATGTTCGCATGGGCGAAAGATGGTATTTTTCCAAGTTTTATTACCACTATTCATAAAAGGTATCACACCCCTAATATCGCTTTAATCTTAGCGGGAGTCATGGCAAGTGCCGGGGTATTTGGCTCTCATTTTGCTGGAGATTTTTTCTTAGGAATAGATATTATGGTAACGTCTATGATGGTTAATTTTCTGTTGATGTGCGTCACCTTAATCACGCTTCCAAAAGTAAATAAGGAGTTAGCACATAACATTAAAATATTTAAAAACAGAAAGTTACAACTTGCTATTGGTTGGATGGGCTCAGTTTCCCTCTTACTTTTTTTAGCGGTACACACATATAAAGATTTTACCTCTAACGTAAAAGAGTGGTACTTCCATTCCACTCCTATCTGGCTCATCGTTATGGGCATGGGGAGCTTACTATTCCTTATAAAATGGAAACAGATAAAGAGGAAAGGCATAAACCCAATCACTATTTTTAACGTACTCCCAGAAGAATAAGACATGAAAGAAAAAATTCAACTTGCAGAAGGTCTAAAAATCTCTAGAATTATTACAGGACTATGGCAAATTGCCGATATGGAAAGAGATGGTAAAACCTTAGACCCTACAACTACTGCAAACCATATGGAACCTTATGTAGCACAAGGTTTCACCACTTTTGATATGGCCGATCATTACGGCTCTAGCGAGATAATTACGGGCACGTTTAAAAATAATAACCCGTTAGGTAACAAGGTACAGTTATTTACCAAATGGGTGCCGGAACCCGGTAAAATATCACTGGAAGATGTTCGGAAAGCTACCCAGACGGCATTAGATCGTATGCAACAAACCAGTATTGACCTTATGCAATTCCATGCGTGGAACTATCCCGACCCAAGCTGGCTAGATGGTCTTTTGCATCTAAAAAAATTACAGGAAGAAGGTCTTATAAAACATATCGGTGTCACAAATTTTGACGCTGCCCATCTACGAGTTGCCTGTGCTAGTGGTATTCCTATTGTGAGTAATCAAATTTGCTATTCCCTTTTAGACCAAAGGGCAAACGCTGAAATGAGTGCCGTTTGCTCGGAATACAATGTGAAGTTATTTGCGTTCGGCACCCTGGCAGGTGGATTTTTGACAGATAAATGGTTTGATAAAAAAGAACCCTCCGAAGGAGAACTTACCACATGGTCGCAGATGAAATACAAACGATTTATTTATGCCGCAGGCGGATGGAAACACTATCAAAATCTTCTTAAATCGGTAAAGAAAATAGCTGATAAACATGGTGTTTCCATAGCGAATATAGCTAGTCGATATATTTTGGAAAATCCGAATGTAGCTGCCGTTATTGTCGGCGCCAGACTAGGAGAACGAAATCATATCGTCGATAATAAAAAAATACTACAGATTAATTTGAGTCCTGAGGATAATAGTACCATAAAAGAAGCTCAAAAGAAACTACTCCTTATTCCTGGTAACTGTGGTGATGAATATAGGAAACCTCCTTTTCTAACAGCTTCTGGTGATTTAAGCCATCACCTACAGAACATCCCTAAGCCTTTTACAATTAAACAAGTTAGTGAAACTAGGCAGCAGATTTTTAGCGGAACCGAATGGGAGTCTTATGCTGGATACTGTCGTGCCTTAAAAGAAGGGAATCGCATTCATATCTCCGGGACTACGGCTACCCATGGCACCATGATGATTGGAGGTAATGATGCCGCTGCGCAGACCCACTTTGTGATTGATAAAATAGAAGCAGTATTACAAACGTTTGAGACCACTCTGGAAAGCGTTGTGCGCACACGAATCTTTGTCAACAATATAGAAGATTGGGAACCTATTGCACGGGCACACGGCGAGCGCTTTAATGGAATTAATCCTGCGAATACCTTAGTGGAAGCCAAGCTTGTTGGGGACGGTTATTTGGTGGAGATCGAAGTGGAAGCTGTTATTCAAAACTAAACAACAAAGCCAAAGCCTCTTGCGTTTTACCTTCTTCTAACCATATTTGTGCGAGTTGATGGACTTTTGGCACTAATTCAGCTGCGTTAGTTTCCGAGAGAATTACTATGACCGCATCATCAGTACGAATTGCCTCCATTTCAGCGGCGGTAGGTATGTTTTCCACATTTCCCAATCGGCCAAGATTGTTTCCGGTAAGTACAGAGCTGTTTACTACAGCTGTTGGCAGCCTGTCTACGCCAATGCCTTTATTGCGTACCGGTTTTGGAATCTGAAAAAGGGAATCACCACTAGAACGGGTGTACCAACTGCCACCCATGCGGCCCACCAAATCTAGCTTTTGAGTATCTAATTGTCCGTCAGCATCCAAATATTCTTCTTGGATATGCATACGTTCTACTTTCGCCAGAATTAGATTTCCGGCGCCAGGAGCATCCGCCAAAGGAATTACTTGGGTAACCGTGCACTCCATAGCAACTGGGGCTTCCCCTACTCTTGGTGGGGCAACCACATCACTTTTCACTTGGGTAAATCCTGCTTTTTCGAATTCATTTACCCCTTTATCGTACGCCGTACTGGAAAGCGACATCTGCTCTACCATAGGGTAGTTGACAATATTAATAACCACCTCCGGAACTTCCAAAACATTATGGTGCGTATGCTTCATACTACCATCCCTTCCACTGCGCGCAGGGGAAAAGATAAGTACGGGCGGGTTGGAACTAAACACATTAAAAAAACTAAAGGGACTCAAATTCACGTTGCCGTCTTTATCCACAGTACTTGCAAAACAAATAGGTCTTGGCGCTACGGCAGACAATAAATAGGCATGCAGTTCTGGCTGTGAAATATCCGAAGGGGATATGGTTTTTACTTTTTTATTCATCTATGTTTTCTATATTAATCGCTTGGTAAAATGGTTCCGCTCACTTCCCCAAAACCAACTTTAATTCCGTCCTTCTCTGCAAACCCTCGCATAATTACAGTATCGTTGTCTTCTATAAAGGTACGTGTACTGCCGTCTTTTAAGGTTACCGGCTTACTACCACCCCAAGAAATTTCAAGCATAGATCCATAGGAACTTTCGTCCTTGCCGGAAATGGTGCCGGAAGCCATAACATCACCAACGTTTATATTACAACCGTTTATCGTGTGGTGCGCCAACTGCTGTCTCATATTCCAATACATGTACTTTAAATTGGAGTTACTAATGGTATGCGCCTCCGAATTCTCTGGCTGCAAGGCAACTTCAAGCTGAATATCGTAATTATTTTCACCGGTATACTTCAGATAAGGCAATACTTTAGGGTCTTGCTTTGGCCCGGCCACCTTAAAGGGTTCCAAAGCCTCTAGTGTTACAATCCATGGCGACATAGAGGACCCGAAACTTTTACCCAAAAATGGCCCCAAAGGCACATATTCCCATTTCTGAATGTCACGTGCAGACCAGTCGTTGAACAGTACCAAACCAAAAATATAATCAGCAGCATCGGCAGTAGAGACACTATCCCCTAATTGCGTATTCTTCCCTGTTATGAAACCCATTTCCAATTCAAAATCTAATCTTCCAGAAGGTTTGAAGACAGGCGCTGTGGCATCCTTTGTCATAACTTGCCCCTTTGGCCTTTTAATAGGTGTACCGCTTACTACAATAGATGAAGCCCTGCCATGGTACCCAACAGGAATATGCTTCCAGTTGGGTAAAAGCGCATTCTCAGGGTCACGGAACATTTTACCTACATTGGTGGCATGCTCTATGCTAGAATAGAAATCGGTATAATCGCCAATATGAATAGGAAGATGCATTTGAACATCGGCCTGTAAAATTAGAATTTCCTGTTTTTTCTGTAAAGGAGAATCAGCCTCCACTAACAAACGTTGCACATCCAAACGCACTTTGTTTGTTACTTTCTTTCCCAAAGCGATAAAATCGTTCAAGGTAGATTGCCTAAAAATAAAAGGGGAAACATCTATTAATTCTGCTTCTGCTAGGGCAGCTAAATCCACAATCTGATTTCCTATGGCGATGCCCGCTCTAGTTTTTCCTTTCTTTTTCTTTGAAAAGATTCCAAAAGGCAGATTGTATATACTAAAATCCGAATCGGCAGGAATGTCCAGCCAAGATGTGAGTTTTTTCATAAAATAAAATTAGTACAACTAATACAAATCAACATGCTATGTTAATTTGCATTAGCTGTGTATTAGAATAGCCATAAACGGCATTTTATTCTTTATCCAACCAAGAAGCAAAATATTTACCATCATCAATTTTCATAGCATTTTCAGTGAGTTGTAATGGCTTAAACGTATCTATCATCACCGCCAATTCCT
>CAZMUV010000054.1:0-24055 GCA_964569345.1 uncultured Maribacter sp.
AATATCCGTAGCGTAAAAGGTTTCTTTGGCTTTAGTGAATTTTCCAGGTCTATGCGCTTCAAAACTGTGCTTAGCCAGCCTTACCGGAGTGAAATATATATTTTCCTTTAGGTAAATTACAAAATCATTGTGGACATATATTTTTTCAAAAAATGTAGTACTCACCCCTTTATCTTCATCTTTATAGGAATGTGTTTCATATTCCTTATTTGAACCGTCTAAAAGTTCTATTTCATACGTATTCGACTTTGAGAGGGTCATAATTACGTCATTTTCCCCTCTAAATTCAATATTGTTTTCAACAGCATTAAATCGTACAAAATAAGTCATCTCTAACTTATTGACGCTTGCAGGTAGAAACTTCTCATTAAGATATGGAGAACCTATGACCTTGCTGAATGTCGAGGTTGTCTTCACTGGGTTGTTAAAATACAATTCTGTTTGAGCTCCATTCTGACTGACCTTGTTCTGAAGTTGACTAAAAATAGACATTGAAGCTAAACATAAGATGAAAATAAATAAGCTTTTAATACTTTTTAGAATCATTACTTTTTTATTTTGCTTGCCAATTTTAGTGGTTTACGCAATCTATGCATTGTTAATATAATAATTTATAGATAATAGTAGTCGGAACATAATTATTTATATCATTTCTGTTTTAATAAGCGGGAAAAATAATCACTGTTATCGATATGCCAAACCTTTTTGGAGTTATCCTTAAAACCTTGTCTGCATGGTGAGGATTGTAGTGGGGGTTGTCCGACTTCCGCATGGGCTTGGGGTAAAACTAACGAGTATTAAAAACAAAATATAACGGGTATGGTTCAGGGTGGTGAGTATACCTGTTCAATTATATATTTAAATTAATATAATGAGGCTTATAGCTAACAGATAGTTCATAGGAACATAACTACACAAAAAGTTGATTGTTATCGCTTATAGAATTTTAAAATTCTTTTCTGGACAAAGCATATTGTGTGACTCGGAATGTAAACTATAAATCTTCTGAAAGGTGGGTTCTACATTTCCAGTTAGTTTTAAATAATCCGCAATAGAACTAAGTTAGCGGTAGTTTGACTAATAATCTCGGTGATAAAATAACGTAGGACTATATTGGCAGAACCATAGCATAAGTAGGTTAAGTTCATGGTAAGATTTGGGGAAAAGACAGGGGAAACCCTGTCTTTTTATTTTTGGCTATTCTATAAAGAAACCTAATACTAATTGGTTTTTAAGTTGCACTACTAGCTCACCATTTTTGATTTCTAATGTAGAGGCTGTTTTGTCTTAGTTTACAAACGCATCAAAGACTGCTAATCTAAATACACGGGTGTGTAGTTCTATTTCGATTAACACAGTAAATTTTAAAATAACCTTCTTGTAATAGCTGCAAACGTTTGCATAACAATAATCGTTGAGACAACCATAAATCACTAGCTTTATACGGTATAGCAATCTTATAAATGAAAATGTGTTGTTTAAAAAAAATCAGTTACGGCGCTCTTTTGGTTTTAGTTTTTTTTGTGTCTTCTTGTGCTACGCAAAAGGAGTCGAGCCAAAAAGAAATTAAATTGGCAGTCATTGCTGATGTTCATTTACAAGATGTATATGGAACTTTGGAGGATTCTGATTATAAAGGTATTAAAAACCCTAGAAGTGGAGCGGATGTATTGATACGGACTATGGGTAGCCAGTTACGTTCTACGCGAATTTTCAATGAAAATTACTTTGCCTTTTTAGCGGCACTTGACGATGTGGTGGAAAGAAATATAAAGCACGTGCTTCTTCCTGGGGATTTCTCTGACGATGGGCAGCCTTTGCATATCCGAGGATTAAAGAAAATCTTGGAACAATACTCCAAGAATAACGACATTTCTTTTTTTCTAGCCACGGGAAATCATGATGTAGTAAGACCTTTTAACCATAACCATGGGAAAAATGATTTTTTAGGGGAAGGGGGTAAACAGCAGCCTATTTTTTCTGATACTACAATGCATGTGCCGGATTTGAGTAAAGCGCATCCCGTAGTGATTACTAAAGATATTCAAAATTTAGGATATGACGGAATTAGCCAAATGCTTGGGAATTATGGTTTTTATCCTAAACCCGAATATGGCTATTGGGCTTCTCCATTTTCCAATTATTCATATAAGGAGTACAACTACGAAGAGGCTAATCTCCAGGCTTCGTTGAAACAAAGGAGCTTTCTCATTGAATCTAACAAAATTAGCTTACCAGACCTTAGTTACGTGGTAGAACCTGTGGAAGGACTGTGGTTAATATCGCTTGATGCTAATACCTATTTAGAAAAGGAGATTGCCTTAACTGATGATAACAACACTTTGGAATACCCTAACACTGGTTTAGGGCACGATAATTTACTAACGAACAAAAGGTACCTTGTAGATTGGGTGGGTAGAATTGTCCAGGAGGCAGAAAAGCACGGAAAAACGCTTATTGCTTTTAGTCACTACCCCATGGTAGATTTCACTAATGGTGCTTCTGAGGAAATCGGTAGTTTGTTGGTGGGTGGTAAAATGCAAAATAGTCGGGTTCCTAACAAAAAGGTCGCAGAGATTTTTGCACAAGCAGGCCTTAAGCTTCATTTTGGCGGTCATATGCACATGAATGACACAGGGGTTCATAGTAACTTTAATGGGAAGACATTGATAAATGTACAAGTGCCTTCCTTGGCAGCATATAAACCGGCATACAAGGTAGTAACCTTTAAAAATAAAGGGGTCGTTACTGTTGAGACGGTACTAGTGAACACTGTTCCTAGTTTTAATGAGTTTTTTGAGTTGTATGAGCAAGAATATGATTTTTTAAAGCGTAGTGGAGATGAAAAAATTTGGGACCGTACTATTTTATCTTCAAAGGATTATGGCGATTTTACCAATTGGCATTTAAAGGAATTGGTACGATTGCGTTTTTTGCCGTCAGATTGGCCAAAAGAATTTTCAAGGTTTTTACTGAATAGCTCAGGCAAGGAATTATTGGCGCTATCACATGCTAAACAGGGAGAAGGTTTTGAGGATTTAATGCTTAGAATGAAAACAAAAAAAGGTTTTATTTCCAACCTATTACTCAGAAACGAGATTCGTCTTGGAAATGATACATTTAACTCCAAAAGTCTTGAAGATTGGTCTGGTGTCGATCTTCTATTTGACCTTTATAGACTTAGAAGTGCAGACCAGCTTGCCCATACAGATATTGGTCAAGAGCGCCTTAAAGAGTATCAGCTAATAGCAACATCTTTTATGAAGATGGATAAGAACTCTGGAAACGACGCTATAAAACGAAAGATGCTTGAGTTGATGTCCATATTGGATAAATTTATGAACGGTGAACCCTCCAATCACTTTCAAATAAATATGAACAGTGGCGTTGTTAAGCCATTAAAACCATAGCGTAGAAATTAGATACAAAGTAATGAAAATAAAAAGAGACTTTAGAAAAATGTTATGTGTGCTTTTACTCACATTAATTAACGCAACAAGTTGGGCGCAGGACAAAATGAAAGTGGATTATGTAAACCCCTTGATCGGCACCTCCATTTTAGGTTTTTCAGAAGGAAAGGATGGGGGAGGGACCATGCCATGCGTAGGTCCTCCATTTGCTATGACAAACTTCGTGGCACAGACAAGGGAGAACAAAATAAGTGAAATGCCTTATGTGTATGAGGATTCTTCTATCAAGGGATTTATGGCAACACATCAACCAACGGTATGGATGGGCGATTATGGTTATGTTAGTATTATGCCACAAATAGGAGATCTGAAATTACTTCCTAATGATAGGGCACTACCCTTTTCACATAAGGATGAGATTTCTAAACCCAATTATTATTCTGTTGTGATGCGCGAGGGGAAGAATAGCATAAAGGGCGAAATAGCGGCAACTTCGCGTTGTGGAATGTTTCAGTTTACATTTCCTAAATCAGAGCAATCACATTTAATCATACAAGGCACGAATATTACGGAGAACAAAAAAAATTTCCAAGGATATATTAAGATTGATGAGGAAGAGCAGGAAATTACGGGGTACAATCCAGAAAGAATGTCTTCACATCTTGGTCCTGAACTTAGTAATTTTAAAGGATATTTTGTAATACAGTTTGATACGGAATTTGAATCTTTCGGCACTTGGAATTCATTTAGAACCGAACCCGATATCGTGCCATTGGCTAAAGAACAATATGGTTCAAGAATGGGGGGCTACATAAGTTTTAAGACGAAAAAGAACGAAATTGTAAAGGTTAAAATTGCTACCTCCTTCATAAGTTTAGAGCAGGCTAGAAAGAATTTGAAAATTGAAATACCACATTGGGAATTTGATACTGTGGTTCAGGAAACGCGACAAGTCTGGGAAGAAAACTTGAGCCGTATTGAGGTCAAGAGTGAATCTGAAGACAAAAAATCAATCTTTTACACGGCTCTTTTCCATACCATGTTGTTTCCTCGTGAATTTTCTGAATATGGGCGTTATTACAGCCCTTTTGATGATCAAGTTCATGAAGGAATTTCATATAATGACTTCTCCTTGTGGGATACCTTTAGAGCCTTACACCCGTTATTACATTTTACACAGCCGGAAAGAGTAAGCCCTATGGTGCAATCTTTATTGCAAATGTACCAAGAAGGCGGATGGCTTCCCAAATGGCCCAACCCAACCTATACAAACATTATGGTGGGTACGCATGCGGATGCTGTTATTGCCGATGCTTATGTGAAAGGATTTAGGGATTATGACATAGATCTGGCTTATGAGGCCGTACGTAAAAATGCCATTCAACCCCCTTATCTGGATACCGAAAAAAATTGGGGCGATCGTAATGAAGGCGTGTTATATGAGGCTAGGGGAGGACTAAGTTTTTATCATTCTCTGGGATATGTCGCCGCAGATAGAACTAGAGAATCGGTGACGAGGACTATTGAGTTTGGTATTGATGATTTCTCAATAGCTCAAATGGCAAAAGACCTGAATAAACAGGAAGATTATGACCGATTAATGGGATGGAGCAAAAATTATAAAAATCTATACAACCCAAGTACGGGGTTTCTAAATGCGAGGCTTTTTAATGGAGACTGGCACAGAAATTCGCAGGAGGGTTTTACCGAAGGAGGTAAATGGACGTATCATTTTGGGGCTATGCACGATATATCCGGTATGATAGATCTCTATGGTGGGAAGAAGGAATTCACTAAGAAGTTAGATGAGAATTTCAGTGATGGTCATTATCGCCATGATAATGAACCTGGACACCATTATGCATATTTGTTTAACTATGCGGGACAACCGTGGAAAACTCAGGAACTTATTCGAAAACATACTTCAGAGGAAAATTTCAGAAATGAGCCCTTAGGGATTAATGGGAATGATGATTGCGGACAAATGTCTGCGTGGTATGTATTTGGTGTTATGGGCTTTTACCCTGTAACATCGGCTACGGAGATTTATGCGCTTGGTGCACCTCAGTTTCCAGAGATTACAATGCGATTGCTAAAAGATGGGGAACCTAAGAAATTTACGATTACGGCAAATAAGCTTTCTGATGTAAACAAATACATTCAATCTGTTACTTTAGATGGAAAAATGTTAGCTACCCCTTTTATAACCTACAGTCAGATTATGAGCAGTAGCTCTTTGGTTTTCGAAATGGGTAACAAACCTAATTTCACAGCATTTAAAGATCAATAATTTTACTGGCGAAAGCGAAGATATTTCTGTTAGTGGAATTAACTTTCCAATCCTTAAAATTCGATAGCGTTAAGAATGTACTATAATTCTATTTGTGCAAAAACTGGACAGTGATCGGATAAAAATACATCTTCTAACATTTCAGCAAAAACTGCGTATTTAGTTACTTTACTAATTCCTTTTAAAAAAATATAATCTATTACTTTCCGTTCTTCGAAAGGTCTGTCATCAAAACCGCAGGTGGTCCAGTCTGGACCATAAGTAAAGGTAGCTGCACTACTTGCATTGATTAAGGTGTTTTTTCCATCGGGTTTAATCAAAGTTTTGATGCCTTTCGACTCTGGGACAAGGTTAAAATCACCTGTTAATATTAAAGGGAGGTTCCCTGCTAAGGCTGTTGCTTTTTCTTTCAATAATTTAGCACTTTCAACCCGGGCTATATTTCCTATATGGTCAAAATGGGTATTCATAAAGATGAATTCTTCTCTTGTATTCTTATCCCTAAATACTGCCCATGTTGCAATTCTTTCCAAATCTGCATCCCATCCTTTACTAATTTTATCAGGGGTTTCACTTAACCAGAACGTACCACTTTTTAACACCTTAAACCTATCTTTTTTATAAAAAATTGAGGCGAACTCTCCCTTTTCCTTGCCATCTTCCCTTCCAATACCAACAGATCTGTATTCGCTTAGGCTCTCTTTTAGATAGTTTTGTTGATTTGCCAAAACTTCTTGCAGTCCTATGATATCTAAATCATAAAAATGAATCATACGCACCACATTCTCCTTTCTATGATGCCAATTTTGTTTACCATCCTCCGGATTATCATATCTTATATTAAAGGACATGACATCCATTTTTTTAACTTTTTGAGCGAACGTAAATGATGATAAAAACAATAATTGTAAGAATAGGAAAGCTATCTGCTTCTTCATATAAATTGAACTTTTAAATCAGTAGGAATACATTTTATACTAAACAATCTCTGATATCTTCACAGGTCTATTTTCCTTCAATGATTTAATAGCGGCAAGACCTATTTTCAAGGATTGTAGTCCGTCATTTCCATCAACGGGCATTTTTGTTCCGTTTGAAAGCCCTTTTATAAAATCTTGCATTTCCGTCTTATAGGCTTCTTGATAGCGTTCCAAGAAAAAATGTAGGGGAAGGGCGGCATGGATTCCTTCTTTATTGTAGAGTTTGTGGGAGTCATGAAAATTATTGTTAGACTGTACCATACCTTTTGACCCAAAAACCTCTACACGTTGGTCATAACCATAAGCAGCTTCCCTGCTGTTATCTATAATGGCCATACTACCGTCTGAATAGGTAAGAGTTACCACCGCTGTATCAATATCCCCGGCAGCTCCTATAGCAGGGTCTACCAAAACCGCTCCTTTGGCGTACACCTCTACTATTTCATTGTCTACAACATAGCGGGCCATATCGAAATCATGTATGGTCATATCTAGAAAGAGACCTCCTGACTTTTCAATGTAGCTAACAGGAGGTGCGCCTGGGTCTCTGCTTGTTATTTTGACTAAATGTGGTTGGCCAACAGCATTATTTTTAACGAGGTCTCTTACCTTTCTAAATTCTTTATCAAACCTTCTATTGAACCCCAGCATTAATTTCACGTTATTTTTTTCGACCACCTCCAATACTTCTATAACCCGTTGTACAGAAAGGTCTAATGGTTTTTCACAAAAAACGTGTATACCCGCTTTTGCGGAAAGTTCCACATAGTTGGCATGGGTATCGGTGGGTGAGCAAATTAAAATAGCATTAATTTCAGTAATACCTAGCATTTCTTCAAAGCTACTAGTCGTATGTGGTACACCTTTATCCTTAGCGTATTGTAGGCTATTGTCATCTGGATCGGTGGCAGCAACAATTTCTGTGTTGGGTGTTTGGTATAGATTATCCAGATGAATCTTTCCTATTCTTCCTAAACCAGCTATTGCTATTTTAAACTTTGTCATAATCTATAATTTTGTTACAAACCTAATGATCTAATAAATTCCCGATTATTCTCAGCGCACTTTTTAGGTGCACCCATGCCTGGGAGAATATCCTGTTCAACTACAATCCAATCATCGTAGTTTTTTTCTTTTAATAAACGAACAATCGTCTTAAAGTCTACCGACCCCTTTCCAAGTTCACAAAAGACACCTCTTTTTATGGCATCAAAATAATCACCTCCAGCCTCTTTTGAGTGTCGCGCTGCTTTAGGGTCAAAATCCTTGAAATGAACATGCCAAATTCTGTCAGAATGTTTTTTTAATGCAGTTATAGGGTCACCTCCACCAAAGGCATAATGCCCCATATCCAGACATAATCCCAATAAGTTGGGGTCAGTAAGTGACATTAGGGTATCTATCTCATACGGTGTTTCCACATAGCCCGCACAATGATGATGGAACACGGTTCTTAGTCCATAAGCTTCTTTCACGGCTTTTGCCACTTTTTCAGCACCTTTTGTATAGGTTTCCCATTGGCTTTTGGTCAATCCCATTGCTGGAGTGATTCTACCGGCATTTTTTGTCCGCTCTGGAACACTTCCATTATCGTCCGCTAAAACGATGAAAGTATTTTTATACCCTGCCTTATACATGAGTTCAGCAACACGAAGGGCGGATTGGATACCCATTTCATGCGTTCGCTCATCTACCAAGGCTACGGGAACAAATGCCCCTAAGAGTTCTAGCCCCCTGCTATCTATCGCTACCCTTAGTTGGTCAGGGTCCGTAGGCATGTAACCCCAATCGCCCAATTCTGTTCCAATGTAGCCCGTATCTTTGATTTCGTCCAATACTTGTTCAAAACCAATCTCTTCTGATTTTTCTTCCAAATCAAATTCCAGTGCACCCCACGAGCAAGGTGCGTTTGCGATCTTTATCATTTAAGATGAGTGTTAAAATTTACGTGACCATATATTGGGCCATCTCTCAATAATTACTTTGGTCTGGGTAAAAAATTCGATGGCATGCTTACCCTGTCCGTGTAGATCTCCAAAGAAACTATCTTTCCAACCACTAAAAGGGAACTGTGCCATAGGTGCGGCAACACCAATGTTGATTCCTATATTTCCGGCATCGGCCTCATTTCGGAACTTTCTAGCATTCGCACCACTACCAGTAAAAAGACAAGCCATATTCCCATAACTACCGCTGTTTACAAAAGCCAGTGCTTCATCGATATTTTTCATCGAAATTAAACTCATGACAGGACCAAATATTTCTGTCGTTATCAATTCCTTGTCTAAGGCCACATTTTCGAGTATGGTAGGTGCTATGAAGTTACCTTTTTCATAACCGGAAATAGCCGCTTTTCGGCCGTCTAAAAGAAGCTTGGCACCTTCATCAATACCTTTTTGAATTAATCCTTCTATACGGTTTTTGCTTTCCGGTGTGATAACAGGCCCCATACTAACGTTATCGTCCCAGCCATATCCTGTAGTTCTGGACTTAACGGTTTCGTAAAGTGCATCCTTAATTTCTCTCTTATGGTCATCAACCGTAATAATGGTAGAAGCCGCTAGGCAACGTTGTCCTGCACATCCATATACAGAATCGGCAATAATTTTTGTGGACATTTCAATATCGGAATCGGGTAAAATAACGACAGGATTTTTTGCGCCACCCTGAGCCTGTACCCGTTTGCCATTGGCTGTTCCCTTACTATAAATATATCGCGCTACAGGAGTACTGCCCACAAAGCTGATTGCTTTGATTTTTGGATGCTCCAAAATTGCATCTACGGAGTCCTTGCCTCCATGTACCAAACTAACCAGACCTTTGGGCATATCCAATTGGTCTAGTAGTTCAAAAATTTTCATCATGGTCAATGGCACCTTTTCAGACGGTTTTACGATAAAGGCGTTACCAGTAGCAATAGCGTAAGGTAAAAACCAAAATACAATCATACTGGGAAAATTAAAGGGAGTAATACAGGCTGCTATTCCTAGCGGCTGCCTAATCATCATTTCATCAATTCCTGTTGCAATGTCCTCGATTACATCACCGGCCATAAGCATAGGGGTGCCGCAGGCGACCTCCACATTTTCAATGGCTCTTTGTATCTCACCAAAGGATTCTGCCTTGGTTTTGCCAGATTCTTCCGTTATGATTTTCGCCAAGGTTTCCATGTTCTCCTCAAGCAGGGATTTTAATCGGTACAGTACTTGAACCCTTTTCATTACCGGAACGTTACGCCATTCATTGTATGCGTTTTGTGCTGTGCTAACTGCTTGGTCAAGGTCTTTTTTTGTTTCGGATCCATAGGGAACCTTGGCCAGTATATTTTGATTTGCAGGGTTGACGACATCAATGGTTTCTTTTGATGTACTCTGTTGCCAAGCTCCGTTTATATAGTTTTTTAAGATGTTCATTTTAAATAATTATATGTTAATTAATTTTTTCCTTTATCCATTCTGGCCCAATAAAATATAAATAAGTATGGTAACGGCACATAGCCCAATGGACATGGCTTTTGTGTATTTCCAAGGCACCAGATTTACCGCGCCAACATCGGTAATCTCATACCTATTTTTTCTAGGATAAAAATAAGATACACTGTACATTATGATAACATTCAAGACAAACTCAATACCCCACAAATGCACAAAGTGTATTCCGTGACTGGTATACCCCCAGGTCATAAAAACGTAAAAGCATAGCCCAAAAAGTAAAGCCACCTTAGCACCTAGTGCCGATACTTTTTTCATAAAGAAACCAGCTAATAGAATGGATGCAATGGGTATAAAGAAAATACCATTAAGTTCCTGTAGAAGTTGGTACAGGCCGTCCGAAGCATTTGCTACCATTGGGGCAGCAAATATGGCTATAACAGCTAAAACCGCTGAGGTTGCCTTGCCGATACGAACCAATTTTGTATCACTTATATCTTTACTTAGGTGTTTTTTGACAATATCAACACTGAACAGTGTGGCTACAGAATTAAGGACAGAGTTAAAGGTGCTCAAAACCGCGCCCATGATAACCGCTGCAAAAAAGCCGATTAACCATACTGGAAGTACTTTTTTTACTAGCAATGGGTAAACTGAATCCTGTTGATCAAAATAAGTGTCCTGAAAATAAAAGTAACAAATGACCCCAGGAAGTACGATTATTAAGGGAATCAGTATTTTAAATAAACCGGTAATCAACAGTCCTTTTTGTGCTTCTTTAAGGTTTTTGGCGCCTAAAGCTCTTTGGATGATGGTCTGGTTCATGCCCCAAAAATAGAGTTGATTGATAATGAGTCCAGTAAACAGTACTTCAAAAGGCAGAACGGAATCCGGTGCACCAATGACGTTAAATTTTTCCGGAGCATACTCGTAAACTTTCACTAATCCATCTATAATATTATTATCCCCAATAGCCATAAGGGCCAAGATTGGTATCAGTAGCCCTCCAAGCAATAGGCCAGCGCCATTAATGGTATCCGAATACGCGACCGCTTTTAGTCCGCCAAAAATAGCATAAATAGAACCTATTGCCCCAATGAGAACAATAGTAATCCAAAGCCCTTGAGTTTGATCAACACCCAAAATATCGGATACTCCGAACAAACTTTCAATGCCAATAGCACCGGAGTACAGTACAATAGGTAATAAGGTGACTACAAAAGAGAAAATAAGGATACCTGCGACCATGGTTCTTGTAAGTCCATCAAAACGGCTCTCCAAAAACTGCGGAATAGTGGTAAGCCCCATTTTTAAATATTTGGGAACAAAAAAGATGGCTGCAATTACTAGTGCTATAGATGAGGTTACCTCCCAAGCTATTACTATAAAGCCATTAACATATGAATTCCCGTTCATTCCTATTAGGTGCTCGGAAGAGATGTTTGTAAGCAACATAGATCCTGCAATTACAGTACCGGTTAGACTTCTGCCTCCCAGAAAATAGCCTTCCGAAGAGTCTAAATTTGTTTTTCGTAGGCTGTACCAGGTAAAGATGGCTACCCCTGCCGTAAAGGCAACGAAGGAAACTAGGATAATGATGAAGTCCGTGCTCATTGTTTGGTTTTAGAGGTAATATTTTTGAGTCTTTTTGTTTTCCTGATATGTTTCATAGGACGCTGTCACCGCCTCTTTTTTAGATATCTCGGCTACGGCAACATCCCACCAAGCATAGCCTGGAATACCTTTTTTGCGATCAACCTCAATATAGATTAAGGTAGTCTGGTCAATGGTCTTGGCCTTTTTTAGGGCTGCATTTAATTCCGTTACGTTAGCGGCCTTTATTACATAAGCACCCATACTTGCCGCATTGGCTGCATAGTCTATGGGTAAAAGGCCACCATCTAACTGATTTGTCTCCTCATTGCGATAGCGGTAATAGGTGCCAAATCCTTCGCTCCCCAATGAGGAAGAAAGCCCGCCTATACTGGCATAGCCATCATTGTTTAGTAATACAATAGTTAATTTCTTTTTCTCCTGAACGGAAGTAACGATTTCCTGAGCCATCATTAAATAACTGCCATCGCCTACCAAAACATAAACTTCACTATCTGGATGGGCCATTTTTGCGCCAAGTCCACCTGCTATTTCATACCCCATACAGGAATAGCCATATTCCAAATGAAAGCCCTTGGGATTACGGGTGCGCCATAATTTATGCAGATCTCCGGGAAGGCTACCTGCCGCGCATACCATAATATCATTGGCATCTGAAAATGTATTTACAGCGCCGATTACCTCTCCCTGAAAGGCTGGAACCACATTTCTTTCGGTATACACTTCGGAAACATAATCATCCCAAGAGGTGTTAAAGTTCACCACCTTTTTTCCATAAGCATCAGCTACCTTAAAGTCGTCTAACTGGGTATTGATGGCCTCAAGAATCGCTTTGGCATCCCCCACCAAGGGTAAGGCGCCATGTTTAAACGAATCAAATTCCGTTATATTGATATTTATGAATTTTACATTTTGGTTTTGGAAGGCCGATTTGCTAATGGTGGTAAAATCACTATATCTAGTTCCTATGCCAATTACTACGTCCGCATCCTTTGCCATTTCTATAGCCCCTGGCGTTCCTGTTACGCCAGCTGCGCCAAGGTTTTGTGGGTTGTCGTAATCGAGTGCTCCCTTTCCAGCAAAAGTTTCTGTTACTGGAATTCCAGTGCGGTTTACAAGGTTTTTGAGTACTTCAGTAGCTCCACTGTAAATGGTTCCTCCTCCCGCAACGATAATCGGTTTCTTACTGCTCTTAATTTGCTGTATTGCTTTTTCTAACAATGTGGCGTCTGGCATGGTACGACCTACGTACCAGACCTTTTTTTGGAATAAGGCTAAAGGAAAATCAAAGGCTTCGGCTTGCACGTCTTGGGGAATGCATAAGGTTACCGCTCCTGTTTCTGCCTGGGAGGTTAACACCCGCATAACCTCAGGTAATGATGTAATTAATTGCTCTGGTCTGTTGATACGGTCCCAATATTTTGACACCGGTTTAAAACAGTCGTTTACTGATATGTCTTGAGTTACATTAGATTCTAATTGCTGTAATACGGGAGCAACATGTCTAGTCGCAAAAATATCACCAGGTATTAAGAGTACAGGAATTCTATTAATTGTTGCGGCTGCTGCGCCAGTTACCATATTGGTAGCTCCAGGTCCAATGGAGGAAGTACATACAAACGTCTGTAACCTATTCTTTACCTTAGCAAAGGCTGCAGCGGTATGTACCATGGCTTGTTCATTTCTGGCTACATAGAGAGGAAAATCTGGGTTTTGGTGTAATGCCTGTCCAATACCAGCTACATTTCCATGGCCTAAAATCCCAAAACAGCCCGCGAAGAATTTATTCTGAACCCCGTCACGTTCTACGTATTGGTTTTTTAGGTATGTTATGGTGGCTTGTGCCACGGTAAGTCTTGTCGTCTCCATAATTTAAATCAAGTATTAAAATCCACCATTTTTTTCAATAAAATCCATAGACTCATTTAAGGTAGGCATAAAGTTGGCACAGCCTTTTTGTGTAACTACATGCGCTCCACTGGCATTACCCATTCTGCAAGATTTGTAAAGGTTCCAACCTTGTAATATACCATATAGAAATCCACTTGCAAAGGCATCACCAGCACCAAGAACATTGAGTACATCCACTGGAAAACCGGGAACATCTTCTTTTGTACCATCTTTTTTATAAATACTGGCACCATCTCTCCCTCTCTTAACGATTAGTATTTCTATGCCTGTAGAAAGTAAACGTTTTATAGATGCCTGAATATCACCAGTAATTTCAGGAGCCGATATCTGCTGGTGCTTGATGGTTACCTGTGACGCATGCTCCAAAGTAGCAGCCAAGATTTCTTCTTCTGTGCCAATAGCAATCTTAACAAGCGGCAGGACTGCCCTCATGGTAATGCCAAATGCGCGATAGTCATGCCACTGATCCGCTCTAAAATCTAGGTCCAAGACCACATCAACATCGTTTTTATTTGCTATTTCGGCAGCGTAGAACGTGGCACTGCGAGAGGGTTCCATGTTCATGGCGGTACCATTTATGAGCAAAATACGGTGGTCAGGTATTTGCGCTAAATCTACATCGTCAATGCTTACTTGGCTATCTGCTGCATTATCTCTGTAATATACTAAGGGGAATTTATCCGGCGGTTCTATACCAAGTACCACAGCGCTGCTTCTAGCGGATTCTTTTGTGGGAATACAATAGGTGTTCACCCCTTCATTTTTCAAGAAATTAAGTATAAATTCTCCCACTTTATCTCTGCCTACAGCGGTCAATAGACTTGCATTTACGCCCAATCTTGCACAGCCAACAGCAATGTTTAAGGGTGATCCACCTACGAAGGCATCAAAGCCTTTGATTTCATTGAAAGGAGATCCAATATTTTGTGAATAGAGGTCTATAGAAGATCTTCCAAAAGTAATGACGTCATGTTTCCTTAAGTTCATATGTTCTATTGATTGTTCATTGCAGCTGTTACCAAGGGCAGTCTACTATCTTTTGAGGTCCATGAGTCATAGATCCATTCGTGGTCTGGATCTGTTGTATTAGCTAAACATTGGTCGGTTCCGGCCAGAAAGTTGAGGTAATAACAATGAAAACCATGTTCTGCCACTACAGGATGGAAGCCTTTTGGAATCATGACCACATCATTGTGTCGGGGCCTAACAATTTCATCCAAGGAACGGTCTTTTGTATAGACTTGCTGTATCGCATAGGCTTCAGGTTTTTGGAATTTATAGAAATAGGTTTCTTCCTGTATAGGTTCCAAAACAGTACCGTCTTTGGCCAAAATACGCTCATCGTGTTTATGTGCGGGAAAAGAACTCCAATTACCGGAGGGGGTGTATACCTCCCTAACTACGATGCTGTTACACCCAAATCCTGGAGGTATGAGGTCATTGAACTGCCTTGTAGCATTGTCTCCCCCGAAAATGACCACCGGAGTTTCTTCCGGAGTTACAAATTTTGCAGGAAAATCCTTCTCGGCCTTGCACCAACCATAGGCTATATCAAGTTTTTCGCTTAAGGCGGTTAGGGTAAAGTCCGTGTTTTTAGGAAGGTATAAGGTATGAGCAACACCGCTAAAGACATCTTTTCTACCATTCTTTGTTTCCCAATTACCTTTGTCGCTATCTACCTTAAAATTACCACTTAGCAGTACTATTACCAGTTCATTTTCTTGAGTATGATGTTCCCAAATTTCGTTTTTATCCATATGGCGAGCCTCAAAAGAGAGGTGGTTCCATTTGGCAGATCGGGGTGTTATGCTATGGTATAATTGGATCTCTTTCTTTGGTTTGACTAACAGATGGGATTGCTTACTCATTTTTTACTTTTTTTGTTGAATTTGGCCGCCTTGCCAGTGGCTCCCAATAAATCAAATTTTTGTACCATGAATGCTTCGTAGGCTTCCATATAGGTTTTGCCTGGTACAATGGGGTCGAACAATTCGGGACTATCCCTAAAAAATTCTCGATGCACTCTGGACCATAAAAGTCTAGTGTCCGTAGCGATATTTATTTTGCAAACCCCATAAGGAATGGATTTTATGATTTCTTCAGGGGTTACGCCTGATGCATTTTCGTTCAGCATCCCACCAGCTTTGTTTATTCGTTCCACTTCGGTTGTGTTCACTGCCGAACCTCCATGGAGCACAATCGGGAAGCCAGGCAATTTTTGTTGAATTTCTTCAAGTATACGAAACTGTATTCCTTGGCCCGAGCTGAATTTATAGGCTCCGTGACTAGTACCTACCGCCACAGCAAGGCTATCACAATTGGTGCGTTCTACAAAAGAAACAACTTCATTGGGGCTGGTGTATCTGGCATTTTCTTCATCAATCGAAATATCGTCTTCCACACCACTCAATACGCCCAATTCAGCCTCAACGAAAACGCCTTTTTTATGTGCCTCATCGACAATCGACTTGGTTCTTTTTACATTGGTTTCGAAATCGTCATGCGAGGCATCTATCATTACCGAATGATACTTATTGGATGCTATTGCATTAATAGCATGCGCTTCATTACCATGGTCCAAGTGAACAGCATACACTGCAGTTGGATATATTTTTGATGCAGCATCAATCATCGCTATCAACATCAGCGAGTGCGCATAATTTCTTGCTACTGGTGTAATCTGCACTAAAAATGGTGCATCGGCCTTAATGCCTGCCCTGAATAAACCATGTACTTGTTCCATGGTGAATACGTTTACTGCAGCAATGGCATATGTTCCGTAACAATGTTTAAAAAGTTCCTTGGGTAAAACCACCATCTGTGCATTGTTAAAGGGCTAGATATACCCATATTATAAAAAAACGATAAAAAAACCATGTTAAAAAGTAATTAGCCTCAAAAGACAATGCAAACCTTTGCATTGTCTTTAAAATTTGACCATGTTAGGCGGGAACTATAAATGGTCTGGAGGACCCCCTAACCACCAGCTCAGGTTTAAATACCTCCTGGCGAAAAGCCAAGTTGTCTGCATTGTCGCTATTTAAACGTCCAAGGGCAATTCTAGCTGATAACATGCCTATACTATAAACTGGTTGCCATACGGTAGATAATGAAGGTCTAAAATAGGAGGAATGGGGTTCGTCGTCAAAACCAACTATAGATATATCCTCTGGTATACTCATTCCCATTTTACGAGCAATATGCATAGCGGAAATAGCTATACTGTCGTTCATAGCAAAAATTGCATCCGGTATGTGTGATGATTTTAAAAGTTTTTTAGTGGGTTTAAGACCATCATTATGAGAAAATCCTTTTACATGGGAGATGTACTCTTTTCTTACAGGGATTTTAGCGTTTTCTAAGGCATCCAAATACCCTTGTAACCTATGCTTTGTGGTACTTAGATTTAATGGGCCTCCTAAATGGGCTATTTTTTTACAACCAGACTTTATCAAATATTCCACAGCTTGGAAAGCGCCAGCATAATCATCTACCAATATTTTATCTGCTTCCAGTCCTGGGCAGTCTCTATCAAAAATTACCACAGGGATATTATTTTTTTGCAGGGTCCTGAAATGGTCAAAATTCTTGGTTTCTGAGGCTGGAGATACTAAAACAGCATCTACTTGTATTTTCAATAATTTTTTAATTATTATCGCTTCTTCTTCGTAGGATTCGTTAGAAAGACAAATCATTATATTGTACTCCGAATTAGATATAATATCTTGGATACCAGTGATAATTGCAGAAAAGAAATGACTGGTAATTTCTGGCACAATGACCCCTATAGTATTTGATTTTTGTCGTAATAGGCTAAGTGCCATAAAGTTGGGTTGGTATCCCAATTTTTCTGCCAGAGCCCGTACCGCTTGCTTCGTTTCTTTTTTAAGGGCAGGATGGTCATTTAATGCCCTGGAGACTGTAGATGGTGCAACATTGAGTTCTTTGGCAATATCCGTTATTGTGACCCTTCCTTTTTTCATGGTTGCGAAGTTATATTTTCTTTGAGTTTATTCTTTCGGTGGGTATATGGTGTCAAGGTTTCCTTCTAAAAGTCCAAGACCAATTATCTATTATTTAGAATATCGGTTTTGATTAGAATTGAACCCTAAATGACCAATTTTGGATTTTTTAAAAAGATAACTAACCACCTAGGTAAAGTACAAAAAATCATTGACTTATTAAGATTATAAAATTGCATAATATAGAGGCAAAGTCAATATAAAACTACCAATAATATTTAGGGATTATCTAACTGGTACTCTAGTGTGCCCCCCGTTGTAATACTGGAATGGGGTAGGTTCATTTCTTTCAGATTATCCCCATTAAAAAGAACTTTTTTTAGAGTACTTTCATTTGTTAAACTAGTATTCGAACTAATTATAAAAGTTTTGCCAGAATAGTATTTTGGGTGTAGGTCGATTCTGATTTCATCGAAAATAGGAGGACTCAATTGATATTTAGGGTTATTTTCCGTACCCCCGTTCATTTGGAAAAGCCCTAGCTTCATTAAAACAGCTAAACTACCCATTAGACCTTGGTCTTCATCACCGTTATAACCTGTGCCCGGATCTAAACCACTAAAGACCTTATCTAGGACTCTTTTTGACCAGTATTGTGTCAAATCTGGTCTATTTAGAACATGGAACATATAAGCAGTCTGCATAGAAGGTTGGTTTCCATAATTAATGGGTATTCGACTATACTCTGGATGCAGTTCTACATCATGAGATGTACCTGATGTAAAACCAAGCTTTTCTGCATTTGTAAATTGTTTGTTTAATTTTTGCACAGCAGCCTCATTACCTCCCATCAAAAAAGCTAAGCCTTCTGGGTCATGGGGTACAAACCAAGTCGACTGGGCGCCATTACTTTCGTTAAAGCCATTCTCATAAAGGAAAGGGTCAAAATTCTCCTGCCATTCTCCGTTAATGTTCTTAGGTCTCATGTATCCAGTGCTACGGTCAAATACATTTTTGTAGTTTTGGGAGCGTTCTAAGAAATAATCGAAGTCGTCTCTTCGGCCCAACTTCTTAGCAAGCTGTGCCAAGGTCCAATCTTGATAAGCATATTCTAATGTGAGACTGGCACCATCTTGGTGTCCTCCAAACTTGCCTTCTGGAATAGGATGAGGTACAAAACCGTTTTCCATGTAGTACTTAAGGCCGCCACCTAAAGAAGAAGTGTGCTCATATCCTGCTTTGGACATTATACCTCCCATAGTATGATTTTTTCGCAAAGCCATATAGATACTGTCCAAGTTATCTTTGAGAATTCCCTTTTGAATAGCACTTACGACAAAGGGAGTTGAGGATGCTCCAGTCATTACATACGTGTAATTACCACCGGAAGGTCCTCTGGGTAGAATACCGCCATCCTTGTAGTATTGCATTAAAGAATGGGTAAAATCTTCCATTATATCTGGATAAACTAGTCCCCAAAGCGTATTTAATGTCCACTGAGCTCCCCAGAAGGCGTCGGAATTATAGTGATTAAATTTGGTTTTTCCGTTACTGTTAAGGGGTAGTTGTCCTATTTTAAAAACGGGACCTGTATTATCTGGATAGGCACCATTTATATCATTAATAACACGCCGGCCCTGAAGTGCATGCCAAAGATCTGTGTAAAAACGTCGTCTTTGGGTTTCCGTATTGCCCTCTATTTTAATTCTACCTAGCAGGGTGTTCCATTCTTCTTTAGATTCATTTACCACTTTTTCAAAATCCCAATGATCAAGTTCAGTAGCACTATTGTTTTCTGCATTTTTTATGGAGGTAAATGAAACACCAACTTTCATTAAAACTGTTTTCTGTTCTGGATTAGTATACACTAGATAATTGCCAGAATCTTGGTCTTTAGCAATGGAATCCAAGGCTGTATTGAACTGCACCTGAAAAAAAAGTGAAAAGGGTTTGGGTCTCCTATGGGTGGGTGCCATATCCAATTGACCTATGAGGGTGCGATCATCTATTTGTTCTAAACTACCATTTTGATTTTTGCTTGGACCCAACATAGTGTTTAAATTGAACAGAATTCCCGGACTTGCATCGGTAGGAAATGAATACCGGTGTAGACCAACTCTTTTTGTACTCGTTAGTTCGGCCTTAATTCCGTATCGTTCTAATTGCACCAAATGATGACCTGGTGATATTTTTTCCGTGTCATGGGAAAATGCAGAATAGAAATCTTTGAAAATCGTTGATGTATGCTCTTTGGGTAGGGCTACTGGCATTACTGAAAGACCAGATGTCTGCCATCCGTGTACATGGCTAAAACCTTTTATGGTATCCGTTTTGTAGCGATATCCACTTCCCCAAGCGCCGTCTATTTCCGTATCTGGACTTAAGTTAACCATGCCAAAGGGTCTACTGGCCGAAGCGAAAAAGAACCAACGACTATGTTCAGTATCCAATTGCGGATACACCATGTCAACATAGTTTACAGGTTCAGTGATTTTATATTCCGGTTGTTCGTTCTCATTACAGGCAGAAACCAAAACAATAGCTAAAATGATTCCTATATTTTTAAATAGTAGAATAGTGCTTGGTTTCATACGGTTGTTTTAAAAATAGATATAGCCCTGATGTAATCCTATTTTAAGATAGCCAAGTTGATTTTGTAAGTTTGAGGAAGTACTATTCTATTTTCATTAAAATCCGTATAGAACAAAGGCAGGCAAATTATTGCCTGCCTTTATCTCAAACTAACTCAAAACTAACTCAAACAAATATTTAATATCCTTGATTTTGCTCCAAGAACCCGTCTATTCCAGATGCGGCATCGACTGCACTTTGGGGAATAGGAAACAATCGCTTGTTTGGATCTGAATCTGTTTTCTCTATCCAAGAGTCTTCATAGGTGCCAAAACGAATTTGGTCACCTCTTCTAAAACCTTCCCAGTATAGTTCAAAACCACGTTCTCTTAGTAAGTTGTCCAAATTCATAGTTGTTAGTGCTGGTGGTGTTTGATCTGGTCTAGCAGTTCTGGAGGCTCGTAGCAAATTTACATCTGCCAATGCTCCTCCTGTATCTCCATTTCTCAATTTTGCCTCTGCGCGCATCAAGTAAATTTCACCCAGTCGCATTAAAACAAGATCAACATTACTAAAATGATTTCCATTGTTAGAAGTCCTACTAAATTGATATTTCGCACACCGGTACCCTGTATTGTGGTAAGACCCTTCCGTTGAAAAATCGATTTCCAAAGTATGGTCTATATAACCCACATCGCGAGCAGGACTATTACCTGTCCTTAATTGAAGCGGATAAATACTTACGCCACCATCGCATGTAAAGAAAGTTCCATCTTCTTGCTTTCTCGGTCCCCATGGAATACCTCTTATGACACCTCTATCCATTTCAAACTCCGTAGGAACTACACAATAGAAGTTGTCTTGGTCGTTTAAAGGGGATAGGCCTGTAAGGTCTCTCAATTCCTCCGGAACCATTGTGTTTTCCTGAAAGAACCTTGCATCTGCATCGGCCGGATCAACAGCGCCGTAGGCATCTACCCAAGACTCAAAAAATTCTGGAGTAAAAGCCGGGCCATCTGTACCATCTGCACTAGGGAATTCAGGTCTTGGAAACATATCTCCGGATACGGACCAATAAGCCCAACGGCTGTGCTCTTCTTTTAGTTGTCCTCTTTGGTCTAAGGCGAAAATAAGCTCTGGATTGCTGTTGTTATCATCATTGAACAGTTCAAAATATTCAGGAGATAATTCAAAATTACCAGTATTTATGATGTTATCGGTATATTGAATTACTGCAGTCATATCTTCTGGTGTAAAATTGGGTGTGCCATAAGGATCACGGTATACGGCGGCATTTAGATGTAGCCTTGCCAAAAGACCCCAAACCGCAGATTGGGTAAATCTTCCTGGAGCTCTGGTCGTATTGATAACATCTACCACGGAAAGCAATTCACTTTGAATATAACCAATGGCTTCCTCTCCACGTATAACTTCAGAAAGCTCGCTAGAATTTTCTTTTCTGAGTACTAGGCCCCAACTATCTAACATCATCATATTCAAATAGGCTCGTAGTGCAATCATTTCATGCAAAGCCGAGGCGGCTTCGGTATCCCCTTCTTCCGCTAAGGGTCTTAAGACTTCTATAGCAGATAAAGTTCTGGAGATATTGGTGGTCACCAGATTCCATCCATCACCAATCAAATCGTTTGTTGGGGTAAAGCTGTGCTGGTGGGTGGCAATGAATTTACCGCCATCGAACCAATCTTCACCTCCTCGGTAGGGCAGAATGGCCTCATCTGAGGGCAGAAGCTGTAGGCCATAATAATTGGTATGTCTCCAAACTTGGGAAATATAGCCGTAAGCTGGCGCTATGGCGCCACTAATGACCTCGGCTTGCCCACCAAATTCCGCTTCGTCCAAACGTTCTTCTTGCAGATCTGTACAGCTCCATTGTAAAAGGGATCCCAAAGCAAGTGTTATAAGTACTATTCTATTTTTCATGTGAAACAATTTTTTTGATTAAAATGATACATTTAAACCTAATAACAAAGTTCTAGGTGAAGGATACGTAAATCGGTCTATACCAAATGTTTGAATTCCATCCGTGGCAGCTCCCGTGTTAACTTCTGGATCAAAACCTGAATAATCGCTTATAACAAAAAGATTTTGTCCTGTCATCGTCAGTCGAAGGTTGTTTACCCAATCACCTAGGCCAATTGTTGACGGGTTAAGTGAATAACCCAAGGTAGCGTTATTAAGCCGTAAGAAACTACCATCTTCCAAGTATCTAGTAGAAACTTCATTGGAGTTGGTATCAATCTCATTAGGATATTCAACTGCAAAAGGCGTTGTATTAAGACTTCTGGCCAGCTGACCTCTGGAGAACAATGTCATGGCCGTATGGTTGTAAATTTTATTGCCAGAAACGCCATTAAAGTTAAACCCTAAATCAAAATCCTTGTAATTGAACTTAAAGTAAAAAGCGTACAAAATATCTGGGAGGGCACTACCAGCCACAATCCTATCATTATCCAATGATTCGCCATCTGGCACTACGTCTGTAAACAGGTTTCTACCATCGTCACCGATACCTATGAATTCTTTCATGAAGAATGAACCAATGGGTTCATTGTTAATATAGCCGTTGATGGTTGCACCGGTTTGGCCTGCACCTTGTGCTGCTCCGGTTGTAATAACTGCAAATTGGGAGTTTTCTACCCTATTGTCGGTATATGTAAAATTACCTCCTATGTTAAAAGTAAAGTCTTCCGTAAAGGTACCCCTATAGTCTAATGCCAGTTCAACTCCCGTATTCTTTATTTCCATACCTTCAAGATTAGTCCATATCTTTTCAGTAGGTTGTATAGGGTCAGTCCTATTGGAAAAATTGACCACATCGCTGGTAACTTTATTAAAGAAATCCAAGGAGCCTGTAATTTTGTTTCTGAACATACCAAAATCAAGACCAATATTGGTCTGTGTGGTTACTTCCCATTTCAAATCCGGGAACGCTGTCCTTACCGGTACGGTTCCGAACGGATAATCTGCCAAGGAAACTTCATCTCCACCAATGGGATAGGTGTCAAAATCCAATTTGGAATCTACATAACTGGCCAAACTAACCTTACTTGGAATACCGTCTTGGTTACCAGTCTGTCCCCAACTGGCGCGTAATTTTAAGTTAGTAAATATGGTATTATCTTCCATGAAGTTTTCTTTGTCAATATTCCAACCTAGGGCAACGGAGGGGAAATATCCGTACTTGTTGTTATCTCCAAACCTAGAGGAGCCGTCCGCTCTAAAGGTTGCCGTTAAGATATATTTATCTGCATAACCATAATTAACCCTGCCGAAGAAGGATTGTAGCTCATTTACAAAAGCGTCTGAGAGTAATGTAGTAGGAAATAGAGTGCTGCTAATCTGATCTTGGAATTTTGGTTCTATACCATTATCTGCAAAACCTTCTAGCTCAAAACGTTTTCGTTCAAAAGTGGTTTCCTGATAGGAATGCCCTCCTAGTAAGGTTACATTATGGTTTCCCTTTTCAAAAGTATATGTTAGCGTGTTCTCTATTAACGTATTGCTGTTTATGGTAGCTATTGAATTTAAAAAACCAAACTCAAAACCTTCTATAAGGCTAAACGGAGTTCGTTGCTCATCTCTGTTTGTGGAGCTATAATCGATACCCAAGTTCATTTTATAGACCAGCCCCTTTGCAATTTCAAATGAAGGAGCAATATTGGCTAGAATACGGTTGTTTACGGCCTCGTCCGAAAATATTCTATTTCGCACTAAAGGATTTAGGCGTTCGTCAAAAAAGCTTGGCTCACCATTTGTTAATGGTGGTAAAGTAGGGTTTAGTGATAGCATGTCAACAACAGTTGAACCTGCATCTGGCCTTTCATTAACTGTTCTGGAAGCTGTTAAGTTAAGGTCTACGCTGAAA
>CAZMUV010000055.1:0-24041 GCA_964569345.1 uncultured Maribacter sp.
TTAAAATTGGTTTGGGTACGCCATGGTGTACCTTTTAATGCTACACTAGCCATTAATAAGGGCTCGTTATAAAGTTCTGCATCTAAAATTTTACCACTAACAATACCTTTGTCCTGCGCTTGCAAGGATAAAGAGAAGGAAACAAATAAGATAAAAATTAGGTATTTCATTACTAAGTAATTATAACATTACAAAGAAACCTAGACAAGGTTAAGTTAAAGTTAACCAAGGGTTATTTGTATATTTTGTAATAGTTAAGAATAGGTTTCCTGCTTTATTGGGAAACTACTTTTAGCTAAATCGTATAGGTCAAAAAATGTATCTTGCGGTTCTTAAATGAACGCCATGAACTGGGAGCAATTACTTTCGTTACGCAGAAAAGGAGATACCAATAAAAGATTACGAAACGAACAGGACGAGACGCGGTTGGGATTTGACGTGGATTATGATCGCATCATCTTTTCATCTGCTTTTAGGAGTCTTCAAGACAAAACACAAGTAATCCCACTTTCTAAAACTGATTTTGTGCATACACGACTAACGCATAGTTTAGAGGTTTCTGTAGTGGGCCGAAGTTTGGGAAGATTGGCAGGAAAGAAAATCTTGGAAAAGCATCCGTACCTAAAACAAGTACATGGATATCAGTTCAATGATTTTGGGGCTATCGTTGCAGCTGCGGCCCTTTCCCATGATATTGGTAATCCGCCTTTTGGCCATAGTGGAGAGAAGTCTATTGGGGAATATTTTAAATCAGGAAACGGTAGGGTATTCAAAAATGAACTCACGGAAAAGGAATATCAGGATATTATTGATTTTGAAGGGAACGCCAACGGATTTAAGCTGATGACCCAAGATAGGGAAGGAGTTTCTGGCGGACTCCGTTTAAGCTATGCAACCCTTGGAGCGTTTATGAAGTATCCTAAAGAGTCCTTGCCGAAAAAACCGACAAAGCATATCGCCGATAAAAAATTTGGGTTCTTTCAGACCGAAAAAAACAGTTTTAAAGAGGTAGCCTCGGATTTAGGTTTAAGGCAAACTGCGGAAGGGAATTCAATTTCCTTTGCACGGCATCCGCTTACTTTTTTGGTAGAGGCAGCCGATGATATTTGTTACACGATAATTGATTTTGAGGATGGTATCAACCTTGGTCTTATTTCTGAAGATTATGCTTTGGAGTATCTTATAAAGTTGGTAAAGGACACGATAAATACAAAAAAATACCACTCCTTGGCCTATAAGGAAGATAGGTTGAGCTATTTGCGTGCATTGGCAATAAACACCCTAATACAAGATGCGGTCTCTATTTTTATGGAGAACGAAACGGCTATTCTTTCGGGCGATTTTCATGTGTCGCTTATGGACAAAAGCAAATATGATGCGCAGATTAGGGATATTATCGATTTAAGTGTGCGAAATATATATCAAGCGCAAGAGGTGGTCGAAAAAGAAATTGCCGGGTACACCATTATAGCTGATATTTTAGATGTGTATATCCATGCATTGGTACAAAAAAAAAAAGATAACGCCTCCAATTACCATAATTTGATATTACAAACCCTACCTGAATTTTATAGACGAACGAGTATATCGCTTTATGAGATTTTGTTGAATACCTGTTGCTATGTTGCCAGCTTATCCGATAGTTCAGCTGTGCATATTCATAATAAGATTAAAGGGAGGCAACTTTAAAAATCATAGGCGACACCAATACCCAAAACCTGTTTAAACTGAATTTTGGGAATCCCTGGGTCGGTAACAATACCATTGGCGTCCTTTACCTCGTCAAATAGAATGTCGTCATCATAGATAAGATGCGTGCCTATTGTTGTTAGAATATACTTGTTTACCCGTAGTCGTACGTTGAGTTCCCAGTCCACATCAATATTTCCAAAGCTCGCCAAATAATCCGTATAGAGGTTTAATCTACTTTTTATATTAACATTTTTGCCAGCATCCCATTCAAAATTATTGGTAATAAGAAAACCCAGTTCCAAGAAATGGTTCTCGCCATCCTGTATAATATTCCCGTTGCTGTCCCGTTGCGCCCCTCTAACCCCGAAAGCCCCTCGGTCCGCTAAGCGTTGGTCTAGTACAAAAGTAGATTTTTGAGTAAGTGGGGAGAGATAGAGATTAAATTTTTGATTTTGACTAATGTAAGAGGTTCCTGTACCAAGGAACAAATATCCAGGAGCCATAAATCTTGAAACGGGTGTATCCCTATCCGGATATTTATACCCGTTTGAAAATTGGGTATTAAAGTTAAGTTGAACGGAGTAGTACCAGTTGCTAATAGTATCCCTCCTGTAACCTAAGTTGGAGTTCAATCTAATGACATCTTCTGTTTTACGTAATTGTCGTCCTTCTTGGGCATTTAAACCATATCTAAGATCCAGATTGTTATCCCAATTAAAATACCTAAACTTATAGTTGCGTACAAATTTTAGGAAACTCAATCCACTAATGGCATTGTCACCACCAGCATTCCAGTTAACGAATGCAGCTTCGCTTACGTTTATACCCAATGTATTTTCCTTGGTCCAAAAAGAAGGAACTCTAAATCTATTGTATTTATCCTTTAAGGGTTTGGTTTTTTTAAACGATATAACAGGGTTGGTAAGGTTTACTCCCCTGGGTATATGTTTTATTCTGGTCAGTGTCTTCCTAATTACAATGGTGTCTATTACCGTAGTATCCAGAGGTATAGTGTCCCTATAAATGGGTGTTGGGATGGAATCTTGTCCAAAAACTAGGGACGATACCAAAATTAAGGTAAGGCTTAAAACAAGCGTTTGATATGTAAGCGGTATCCTCATAAAACTTCTTCTATATATGATTTTACGGTACTCTTATCTAGGCCTGCCATCTTGTGCAGCTCTTCTACAGAACCGTGTGGGATAAACGCGTCTGGAATACCAAATAGCTTACAATTAGTATTTATGCCCTCTGCATTTGTAAATTCAAGAACGGCACTTCCAAAACCTCCTGTTATACAACCATCCTCTATGGTAATTATATGCTCGTAGTTTTTGAAAATATACCTCAACTTATCTTGGTCTAAAGGTTTTATAAACGGAAAATCAAAATGCCCAATGCTAGTGCCATCGTCCACTTCGTCTATAATTTCTGAAATCATATTTCCTATAGGTCCAGTGCTTAGTACGGCTATTTTTGTTCCTTTTTTGAGTTCAAAAGACCTACCAAGTTCCATCTTAGTGTATGGTTTTTCCCAATCTAACAAAACACCTCTTCCTCTAGGGTACCGTATTGCAATGGGACGATCTAGGCCAAGCTGTGCAGTGTACATGATATTTCGCAGCTGAATTTCGTTTAAAGGAGCGAAAATAATAAGGTTGGGAATACATCGTAAATAGGCGATGTCAAAAACACCGTGATGGGTTGGTCCGTCTTCCCCTACAAGTCCAGCACGATCTAAACAAAAGATTACCGGTAATTTTTGCAGCGCCACATCATGGATGACCTGATCATAAGCACGTTGCAAAAATGTGGAGTAGATGTTACAAAACGGAACCATTCCCTCTGTAGCCATACCAGCGGCTAAGGTTACAGCGTGCTGCTCGGCTATGCCTACATCAAAGGCACGGTTGGGGAAGGTGTCCATCATATATCTTAAGGAACTTCCGGTGGGCATGGCCGGAGTAATACCAATAATTTTTTCGTTTCTACTTGCAAGGTCTACAATCGTTTTGCCAAAAACATCCTGAAATTTAGGTGGTTGTGCTATTGTCGATTTTTTATGAAGCTCGCCCGTTATTTTATCGAATTTACCAGGTGCATGGTACACCACCTGATTTTCCTCTGCTTTTTTAAGACCCTTGCCTTTGGTCGTGATGATATGAAGTAATTTAGGACCAGGAACCGATTTCAATCGCTCCAACTCGGCAACCAGACCTTCTAGGTCATGACCGTTTATAGGTCCAGAATAGGCTAAGTTCAGACATTCAAAAATATTTTCATCCTTGGCTATTCCTTTTTTAACGTTGGTCAGGTATTTTTTTAGAGCACCCACACTAGGGTCAATGCCGATGGCATTGTCATTAAGAATTATAAGGATATTCGCGTCGGTTACTCCAGCATGGTTGAGTCCTTCAAAAGCCATTCCACTAGCTATGGAAGCATCACCTATCACGGCAACATGTTGCCTTTTTGTATTCCCTTTCAGTTTAGAAGCAATCGCCATACCTAGGATAGCGGAGATAGAGGTAGAACTATGTCCTGTTCCAAAGCTATCGTATTCACTTTCTTCCCGCTTTGGAAAACCACTTAAGCCATTTAGTTGTCTGTTGGTTTCAAAAATGGCTTTTCGACCTGTCAATATCTTATGTCCATATGCTTGGTGGCCCACATCCCATATGAGTCGGTCTTCAGGGGTGTTCAATACATAGTGCAATGCAATAGTGAGTTCTACTACGCCCAAACTAGCTCCCAAGTGCCCTTCTTTTGTAGAAACAATATCAATGATAAACTCCCTAAGTTCTGCTGCAAGTAGCGGTAAATCTGCCAGCGGCAGTTTACGCAATTGTTCAGGGGAGGTTATCGTATCTAGAATAGATTTCAAGTTGGATATTTTGGAACTGCAAAGCTACGGTTTTTAGTGTGTTGGCGCGTAGCTTTATTGTTAGGAAACTTCGTTTTCATTTTGATTGCTATTGTGTCCAGTATCAAAATTCAGTACTATTGCAACCAAATAAATTGCTATGGTACTAGCCTACGATGACGCGTATTTTATGAAAAAGGCCCTTCAGGAGGCTGAGTATGCTTTTGAGCGGGGTGAGATCCCGGTTGGTGCTGTAATAGTAGTCCAAGACAGAATAATCGCTAGGGCACATAACCTTACTGAACAATTAAACGATGTCACGGCCCATGCAGAGATGCAGGCGATTACTGCAGCTGCCAATTTTTTGGGAGGAAAATACCTAAAAGGATGTACGCTTTATGTAACCTTAGAGCCTTGCCAAATGTGCGCTGGCGCCTTGTATTGGAGTCAAATAGATAAAATAGTATTCGCAGCCAGTGATCCAGAACGTGGCTGTGGAGTTTTAGGAACTAAACTACATCCTAAAACTAAAATTAGTGGCGGTATTTTGGAGAATGAAGCGTCCAATTTATTGAAACGGTTTTTTCATAAAAAGCGTAAGTGACTTAACAATATTTTTCTTCTTTTTAGAGTCCGATAGCATTCTTTTACTCATAAGATTTCATTTTTAAAGATGAAAAGGACCTATGATTATTGGCCAGGATTGATAGCTCAATATTAGTATGACTTAGCGGCTAAAAAGCTATCCAATCGTATTTAACCTTTTAAGGTTCGCATTAAATCCAAATATATACAGGAAACAAACGTTATCATGCCTACGAGAATAATGATTAACATGATTCTTCGAGAGAACCTTAGATCAGAATTTTCTATTTATAGATGTTAATTAAACCTTTTGATATTTAGGGAGTCTGACTACCAAATAATGCAATCATGAAAACTAAATCTAGCAATTCAATTGCTACCACCTACCTTCTTTTTTCACTTCTTTGTTTAACGGCTATTAGCTGCAGTAAATTAGAAGAAACTACAGAATCAGAAGCAAAAGTAGATACAGAAGAAACAATAGAAGATGATGAAACAACTGATTCTGGTTTGGAATCAACAAATCTCACAAGCTTACCTTTTGGTGGGCCTAAGGTGTTAATACGAACACAAGGAGCCTCACAGCCCAATTTTTTATCCTTATGGCTTTGTGGACTTCCCTCGGACGGAGCAGGTAATAGTGATGCAACCGATTGGACGAATGACGACGGTACTTGGGATTATACAAGAAAGCCCCAAGTAGAAGGTGATATGGTCTGGATAAGCGAGTTTGAAGTTTCTTTAGACGGCAATGGTAAGCGAATTATTACTGGTAATGCCTTACCTAGTCACCCAACGGGTGTATTTCCGATAACTCGTGGTAGTGATGCCTACCGTTATGATGGCAATCCAAATATTATTTCAGAACATGAAGTGCTTTATGAATTTTCGGCGATACCGCAAGAAGCATCAGATCTAAGTTGTGTATTTTTTGGTCCCTCGGGAATTTCACTTAGTGGTAGCGCCATTTATCATGGGGCATCAACGTTAGGTAATGATGCCGCTGCCCACGAAATGCTAGATAGATTTGGAGGCCATACAGATGGCACAGAAAGATATCATTATCATTTTCCTTCAGAAGATTTACAAGAGCATATTCATGCGCCTGAACCTGGTCATGCTCCGCTTATGGGATATATGCTAGATGGTTTTGGAATTTATGGACCTTTTGGTGAAGCCGGAGAGTTACTTTCTTCTGCCGATTTAGATGAGTGTCATGGTCACAAACATCCCGTAATGTGGGATGGAGAAATGGTAGACCTATACCATTATCATTGGACCTATGATTTTCCTTATAACATTGGTTGTTTTAAAGGAACACCTCAATAAAAGCTTATTAGAAATGAATAAATACATACTACGGTTATTCGGTATTGTTCTTAGTTTAGCGATTTTCTCCTGCTCAGAAGATGCATTGGATACCATATCTGAGAATACAGTTGATGAAACTTCTGATGACGCTATTGAAGATGAAATAGTTGATATCCCAAGTGCAGCGGCTCCGAACATTTTGTTTATCATAGCAGATGATTTAGGTAAAGACGCACTAAATGGTTTTACAGAGGGAAGTATTAAACCTAGCACCCCAAATATTGATGCCATTAGAACTGGAGGATTATCTTTCAATAATTTTTGGACCTACCCTACGTGTACCCCAACTAGAGCAGCAATCCTCACAGGAAAGTATGGGTATAGAACAAGCGTTAAAGGTGCTGGAGATGTTTTAGCGCAATCCGAAGTTTCTTTGCAACAATATATTAGCGATAATACCAACGATACCTATGTCGCTGCAGTAGTTGGTAAATGGCATTTGGCCGGCAATAATTCTAACGTGAATCCGGAAGATTTTGGTATCGATTATTATGCAGGTTTAATTCGCGGTGCTGTCGATGATTATTATCAATGGCAACTTACAGAGGACGGTTCTACTAGCTTACAATCCGATTACATTACAGAAGTGTTTACTGATTTATCCATCGATTGGATACAGGAGCAATCTAAACCGTGGTTTTTATGGTTGGCTTATAATGCTCCTCATGCCCCGTTTCATGTGCCCCCAAGTACTATGCACAATCAAGGGAATTTACCAGAATATTCGGATGGTTTAGAGCCCTTACCTTACTATATGGCTGCTATTGAGGCTATGGATTTTCAAATAGGTAGATTATTGGAGACTATTTCTGCTGAGGAAAAAGAAAATTTGGTCATTATTTTTATTGGGGATAATGGCACACCAAATCAGGTTGCTCAAAGCCCTTACTCCAGCGCTAAAGTAAAAAATACCTTGTATCAAGGCGGAGTGAATGTGCCTATGTTTATTTCGGGTAGTTCAATCTCTCGAACAGGAACAGATGATAATCTAATTAACAGCTCAGATTTATTTGCAACGATAGCCCAAATAGCAGGAACTTCTGAGAGCCAGATTCACGATAGTAAAAGTTTTAAAAATTTATTTACTACTGACAAGTCCATTAGGGAGTATCAATATTCAGAAATGAATAACGGGATAACCAATGAATGGACGACTAGTAACGGAATATATAAGCTCATTATTAGTGACGATGGAGATGAGGAACTATATAGCCTTAAGGATGATGCATATGAAAATACAAACCTGCTAAATGGTAACTTGTCTTCATCCGAACAAGAAGTTAAGACCGCATTAGAAGTTGAACTTAGCACTATTCGTAATTAATAATACGAGCTAAAATAAGTGCTTCTAAAACGGGATTTGCTTATTACGAAGTGTATTTGATTTTTTACAGTACCTGAATCTGGCCTGCTACAATCCCTTTCTTACCTTCTTCTTCAACGTACTCCACTTTGTCTCCTTCTCTAATTTCTTTTCCGTTTAGGGCGGTAGCATGTACAAAAATATCTTTGTCCGTATCATCGTTGGTAATGAAGCCATACCCTTTGGATTCATTATAAAATTTAACCGTGCCAGTCATGTTATTAGGATTTAATGATTAATACCCTAAAGTACGTTTTTTTTAGACACGATTAATAGAAAAACTAGATCTTAAAACTCAGAATTCATTGATTATCAGTATCTTTTGGTGATCTTCCCTGCATTTTTCGAACGTTTTTGTCATTCAACATATAATCGTCCCAATTTCTATGTTTACTTTCTTTGTATAGAAAAAGTGGCATCGCTACTAAAAATAATGATAATGTGCCAGCACCTATAAATTTATGTGCAAGGGCTTGTTCCTCCACGTCCAATGTATAGCCGTAGATTATAGATGCTAGAGAGGAAATAACAATTAAGATAATAACATGTTTCAACTTCATACGTACAAAGTTAATCAAACTTGAGTATACTAAGTGGCATGAATTAAAAGAGTAAAATGTATGGAGTGATTAGCGAAAAGTAAATTAGTCAAGAAACAAGTCATGCTGTTGTAGGAGGGAGAAAATAGAAAAGAGACTAGAGAAAAAAGTCAAAAGCGAATAGCGTAAAGCAATCAGTTGCCTGTAAAATTGATAAGCTCTTTACGATATGCTGTAAGCAGTTTGGATTTGGAAACGAACCCTAAATACCTACCTTTTTTAATTACTGGTAAATTCCAAGCGCCACTTTTTTGAAATTTTGCCATTACCTGCTCCATGCTATCCTTTCCATAAATAATAACATCTGGCGGCTGATGCATAAAAGTAGCCACGGTGGTGGTTTCATACAAAGCGGTATCGAACATAAACTCGCGAATATCATCCAAAAGTACAATACCTACCAGTACCTCTTCGTTCACTACAGGGTATAGGTTTCGTGTAGACTTGGAAACCGATTGGTGCAACATTTCTCCAAGGGTCATATTTGGGGTTATAATCTTAAAATCCCGCTCTATAACGTCGTCCAATTGCATAATGGTCAGTACATTTTTGTCTTTGTCGTGTGTCAGTAAAGCACCTTGTTCGGCGAGTTCGCGGGTGTAGATGGTATGGTCCAAGGTGTTTTTTGTGATGAGGTAGGAGATGGCTGCAGTAATCATCAGCGGAACAAAAAGTTCATAGCCCCCCGTAATTTCTGCAATAAGAAATATGGCGGTAAGCGGCGCGTGAAGCACTCCAGCTATGAGTCCTGCCATGCCAATGAGTGTGAAATTACTTTCGGATACGGCAAAACCTAGTCCTAGGTTATTAATCACCTTTGCTACCACATTCCCCAATGCGCTACCCATAACCATAGTTGGGATAAAAATTCCGCCTGCACCGCCGGCTGCAAAGGTAGTAGTCATGGCTACGGCCTTGAATATTGTGAGTCCAAACAGTAGCGCAATGACCACCCAGATATTATCCATATAGGCATCAAAAGGGTTGCTTCCCAAGGCTGTAATATGGTCTCCTTTTAATAAGTTATTGATGAATCCAAAACCTTCCCCGTAGAGTGGTGGAATAAAGTAGAGCATTATACCAATAGCGAGCCCCCCCACTAACAAACGGTATTTTGGACTTTTTAAAGGCTCAAATAATTTTAGGATACCAAAATACATTTTGGTAAAGTAGACCGATGCAATAGCAGTACCAACGCCAAGGATTACGTAGAAAAGCGTATCCTTTATTTCAAAGTTGTCGGCCAACGAAAAATTAAAAAGTACTTCGTTGCCCAAAAAGAAATAGGAGGTAAGCACACCGGATATGGATGCCAATAATAATGGGAGCATAGAAAGCATGGTGAAATCCATACTAAATACTTCCACTGCAAATATAATAGCAGCAATAGGAGCTTGAAAAATAGAGGATATGGCCCCCGCCGAAGCGCAGGCAATTAAAAGGTTACGCGTCTTCGCATTAATGTGGAGTAACTGCCCTAAGTTAGAACTAATGGCAGAGCCAGACGCCACGGCAGGTCCAAGCAAACCAACAGAACCCCCAAAACCAACTGTTAAGGGTGCAGTAATAAGTGGTGTGTATATTTTTTTCATTTTGATTATCCCTTTCTTTTTGGATAAGGCAAACAAAATCGAAGAAATAGCATGCTCCAATTTCTCCTTATGCACGAATTTCACGTAGAGATAGACCAAGGTTAGTCCAATAATGGGAAGGATAAAGTAAAGTTCGTTTCCAGAAATGCTAATACCACCCTCCAAGGACGATTCTATAAAATAGGTAAGGTTCTTTAAAGTTACCGCTGCCAGCCCTGCAAGCAAACCCACGACCACCGCCATAATATGGGTAAAGGTCTTATTGGAGATATTTTTATACCGCCATTTTATGAATTTGGTAAAGAGTTTTTGTTGTTGGGTGGGCATGAACCGTTTTTACTAGATTAAAAGTATAAAAATTAGAAGTCATGGCTCGGTTTCTTATACTATTTCGTTAAAGAATCTTTCAGGTCTTCTAAATCTCCCCTGTAAATCTGGCGCAGGGATTCCTCCCATATTGGAATGAGAACTTTCAGCTGGTTTTACTCCGAAAGGAAAAGGTAAATCCAGATTTGTTGGTTTTTCAAAAACTAGTAATATTTTTAATAGCCAAGCTAACCCAAAAGGACGCCTCCCTTAATCCATTTTTATTAAAAGAATAACCTTTAACCTGAAACTATCCTACATATCCAACTTCAAACTTAATTCTTTCAATTGCGCAGCATCAATAGGAGCAGGAGCATCAATCATGACATCACGGCCACTATTATTTTTAGGGAAGGCAATGAAGTCACGTATGGTTTCTTGTCCACCCAAAATGGCAACTAATCTATCCAAGCCAAAAGCAATCCCGCCATGTGGTGGTGCACCGTATTGGAAGGCCTCCATTAAGAATCCGAATTGCGCTTTTGCTTCTTCCGGTGTAAAGCCTAAATGTTTGAACATGGTAGCCTGAGTTTCTTTATCATGAATACGAATAGAACCTCCGCCTATTTCGTTCCCGTTCAGTACCAAATCATAGGCATTGGCGCGCACCGCTCCAGGGTCTGTTTCCAGAAGTTCCAATTGTCCAGGTTTTGGAGAGGTAAATGGGTGGTGCATGGCATGATAATGGCCTGTTTCTTCATCCAATTCCAATAAAGGAAAATCTATGACCCATAAAGGCGCAAATTCTGTATTTTTTCGTAATCCTAAACGAGTTGCTAGTTCCATTCGTAAAGCACTTAATTGGGCTCGGACTTTATTCGTGTCTCCTGAAAGCACACAGATTAAGTCGCCAGGTTTAGCACCTGTTGCATCAGCCCATTTAGCCAAATCTTCTTGATTGTAGAATTTATCTACGGAAGATTTAAAACTTCCATCGTCATTATACCTGCAATAGATCATTCCCAAAGCACCTACTTGTGGTCGCCTTACCCAATCTATAAGTTTATCAATTTCCTTTCTCGTATATGTATTTGCTCCAGGAACGGCAATACCTACGACCAATTCCGCGTCATTGAAGACCTTAAATTCTTTGTGTTGGGTAACTTCGTTCAATTCCCCAAACTCCATTCCAAAACGAATATCTGGTTTATCGTTCCCGTATGTTGCCATAGCTTCATCATATGTCATTCTAGGAAAGTTGGCTACGTCTATATTTTTAATGGTTTTTAAGAGGTGTTTTGTAAGTCCCTCGAACGTATTCAGAATATCCTCCTGTTCCACAAAGGCCATTTCGCAGTCTATCTGAGTAAATTCTGGTTGCCTGTCTGCTCGTAAATCTTCGTCCCTAAAACATTTTACGATTTGGAAGTATTTATCTAGTCCACCAACCATCAATAACTGTTTAAAGGTTTGCGGTGATTGCGGAAGTGCGTAGAATTGCCCTTCGTTCATGCGGCTAGGAACCACAAAATCACGTGCACCCTCTGGGGTAGACTTTATTAAATACGGAGTTTCAACCTCTATAAATTCTTGTTCGGAAAGGTATTTCCGCACCTCCATTGCCACTTTACTTCTAAATATCAGGTTGTTCTTTACCGGATTTCTACGAATGTCCAAGTAGCGGTACTTCATGCGTAAATCTTCTCCACCATCCGTTTCGTTTTCAATGGTAAATGGAGGTGTTTTGGATTCGTTGAGTATGGTAAGCTCTTCTACCAGTACCTCAATCTGTCCCGTAGTAATATTATCGTTTTTAGAGGCGCGCTCTATAACGGTTCCTGTAACCTGAATAACAAATTCACGACCAAGGTTTCTTGCCTGTTCCAATAATTTAGGCGCTGTTCTATCTGCATCGAAAATCAATTGCGTTATACCGTAGCGATCACGAAGGTCTACCCAAACCACAAAGCCTTTATCCCTTGTTTTAGCTACCCAACCAGATAGGGTAACGGCTTGGTTGATATGTGATTCTCTTAACTCTCCGCAGGAATGGCTTCTATACATGTTCTTTTCTTTGAATAAAGGGCAAATTTAAGAAGTCTCATCCATTAAAGATGTATATCTCTGGTTGGTTTTAATGGTTGAACAATTACTGCTATCTATTATTGTATAATTATTTAAATATCTAAAATGCAATATCTTACAATTTTAATGTAAATTTAATGTAAATTAAAAGTTAGGTAATTATTGACTTAGCTTGAAATAACGCTATATTTGTAACGTTAATGTTAATGTTAAGGGAAAGAGTAGAATTAAAGAATATAGTTATGAAGAAGTTGATATTTATTTTGATGATGACGTTCACTTTCGGTGCTGTAGCCCAAGAGGTAGAACCTACGTTTGAAAAAGAAGGAAATAAAGTAAAAGCTACATATTTTCACGCCAATGGGGAAGTTTCCCAACAGGGTTACTTTATGAACGAGAAGTTAGATGGGGAGTGGAAGATGTTCAATGAAAAAGGGGATAAAATTGCAATGGGTAACTATACAAGGGGTGCAAAAACTGGAACATGGATGTTCTGGGAAGGTGATTCCGTTAAAGAAGTAAACTTCAGCAATAATAGAATTGCTGCAGTAACCGACAGCAAAAGGTCCGGTTCTGTAGTTAAGAATTAAGTAAAATATTTTTCTAATTATAAAAGTCTGTACTTAATTGTACGGGCTTTTTTGTGAACCCAACCCACCTAAGGGTATTAGGTCATCCGAAAACACATGCTTAGCCGTTTTGTTTGTGCATACGTGGTTATGCCAATTACCTTCTCAAATCCCGTTGTAACGATATCATTTTTCAAATAGACTAAAGCGTTTTTCTTCTTCCGGTTTAATTGTAGGGAGTATGGTTTCTGATGTTTAGTAGTTTTCTAAAATGGCTGCTCTGGAACAGTTTACTGGTACATTTGTTTAATTTTCCTGATGCACTACTGCTGTTGTTAGCTTACCATCATTTAGTAATGGGTTTCTTATGGGTACTTAGCCTACCTGCCAGTTTTAGAGCCCCTTAATTCTGGTTGATTCAACTTAAGGTGTATTGGCCTATTGTTTTGCTTTCTATCCTTTTAGAATAGGCTACATTTTTATTTTAAGATGACTTTACTTGTTGCGATGGTTTTATTGCAAACTGGTTTTATGACTTTTTCTGCCAAAAATTTATAACGATATCCCATTTTAATGGATAAAATTACATAATATGATATTAATCTTAAAAAAATTGGCAAAAAGTCTTAAGGATATCTTAAATCTTTTTTTACCTTGGATTTTTATTGACTAAATCAAATCTATATGAACATGAGAAACGCTTTATGCAAAAACGCGATGGCACTTGTGTTGTTTTTGTTGCCATTAACTATGATGGCACAAGGAACAATACAGGGTGTTGTCTCCGATGAAACGGACGTGCCCGTACCTGGGGCAAGTGTAGTGGTTAGAGGAACCACTAACGGAACTATTTCCGATTTTGATGGTAATTATACCATAACAGTGGATAGCTTTCCGGTTACCCTAGTATTTTCCTCTTTAGGATATGCTACTAAACTAATTACGGTTTCCGACGCAGCTACTTTGAATATGACCTTGGCCGAGTCTGTTACCGGTCTTGATGAAGTGGTCGTTACCGGCTTGGCATCTTCCGTAAAAAGAGAAAATTTAGCCAATGCGGTAGCAACTGTATCTGCTGAGGAGTTGGTAGGAACAACAGGCCAAACCACAGTAGACGGTGCGCTTTATGGAAAAGTGCCAGGACTTAATATTACGTCTTCTTCTGGTGCGCCAGGTGGGGGTTTCGCTTTACGACTTAGGGGTATTTCTTCTATAAATGGGAACAACCAGCCCTTGATTATTGTTGATGGAGTGTATTACAATAATGTTGAGATTCCGTCAGGTTTACGTTTCGCTTCCGGTGCAAACCGAGGGAACGAAGAAAATTCTGGAAACAGATTGGCAGATTTAGATCCCAACGACATCCAGAATATTGAAATACTAAAAGGATCTTCTGCAGCGGCTATTTACGGTCAACGTGGTGGTGCTGGTGTTATACTGATTACGACCAAACGTGGTCAGGCAGGTAAGACTAAAATCAGCTTTAGCCAAGATGTAGGTGTAAATACTATTGCTAACCCATTAGGAATGCGACCTTGGACTGCCGACTCTGTTGAGAGCACCTTCGACGCGGGGGAGCGAGCCAAATATGAGGCAACTATAGCAGCAAATGGTAGATTATACGATTACGAGGATATTATTTACGGTGAAACCGGTTTGATAACCGATACCAGATTAAACGCTACCGGGGGTAATGAAAAAACGAGATTCTATATCGGTGGTGGTTTTAGGGACGAAGAAGGTATCATTAAGAATACGGGTTTTGATCGATTGACCTTACGGACCAATATTGAGCATAAAATCTCTGATGTATTCGATTTCACTTCCAGTACCAATTTCACAAGAAGTAATTCTAGCCGAAGTTTTACAGGTAATGAAAATGAGGGTGGCCTTAGTTACGGGTATACCTTAGCGTTTACGAGACCATGGAACAATCAATTTCCTGATGATAATGGGAACTACCCTAACAATCCAAACTACTCGGGCAATCCAATTTTTGTTAGGGACAATGCCTTAAATGAAGATAGTAATAACCGTGTGGTGCAAGGTATGACCTTGAACACTAAAATTTTGACCACAGAAAGGAACCGTTTGAAATTCGTTTTAAGCGGTGGTTTGGATTATTTAGCCAACGAAACCTATGTCTATGTTCCAGAAACGCACCAAGCGCAAATAGGAAACCAAGGCGGGTTTATAGCCCAAGGAAAAAATAATTTTACCCAGTTTAACGGGCAGGCGATTATGCTTTGGAATCATGATGCTATGGAAGGGGCCTTAGGTCTTACTACTCAGGCAGGTATAACCTATCTTTCTCAAGAATCTAATTTGGTTAATAGTCGAGGAGCCTTATTGGCTGCCGGACAAACCAATGTGGATAATTCGGTGAATCAGGAAATTGATCAATTTTTAAGTAATGAAGAAGATTTTGGATATTTTGGTCAGGTAGAGGCAAATTATAAAGATCAGTTCATTGCTACTTTAGGGTATCGTTTGGATAAGTCTAGTAGAAACGGAGACCCCAACAAGTTTTATGGTTTTCCAAAAGCTTCTTTAGCCGTTAATATTGCTAATCTAGATTTTTGGAACGTTGAAGCGATCAGTCAGTTGAAGTTTAGAACCGCCTACGGAGAAACAGGAAGTCCTGCTAACTTTGGAGCTACATTCACTAGTTTAGGTGCTAGTAACATCGGCGGTGCTATTGGACAATCCGTTTTAGGGTCTAAGGGAGATCCAAATGTAGAGCCAGAAACTTCTGCAGAGTTTGAAATCGGTTTTGATTTAGGTCTTTTTGATAACAAAGTAGCGTTTGAGGCTACTTATTATAACAAAAGTGTAAATGATCTTATTCTAACAAGGGCATTACCGTCCTCTTCGGGGTTTGCCTCAGAAACGACTAACCTTGGTGATCTTGTGAATAAGGGTATTGAATTAGCGTTAAGGGCTGATGTGGTTAGTAACGAAAATTTTAAATGGAATACGAGCTTAAATTGGTTTAGAAACCGATCGGAAATCACTCGATTAGAGGTGCCTGCATTTCCACAGCCCGGAGCAGGTTTCGGACTTGGTTTAGGAACAATTTTTATTCAAGAAGGAAAACCTGTAAACCAATTTGCTACCAATTTGGACTTAGATGGCGACGGGGTTACGGAACCTACACAAATAGGCGTAGCGGAACCGGACTATCAAATGGGCTGGAGCAACAATATTACCTTGTTTAAACAATTTGATGTTTCGTTTATCTTTCAGATGAAAGCAGGTGGCGATAACCTGAACCTTTCTAAGTTTTTAACAGATTTAGGGGGCGTGACCCCAGATTTGGAGACCCCAGAAGGACAAGCTAGATTAGCAATACCTGCAAACGGACAACGTTTTCTGGAACCTGCCGGTTATTTAAGATTAAGAGAAGCGGCTGTGTACTATAGACTACCGTCCAATATTGTAACCAATGTTTTTGGTGAGACCGTTGAAGCCGTTAAGTTTGGAGTCTCGGGAAGAAACTTATTTTTAGTGACCGATTATTCAAGCTATGACCCAGAGGTTTCGGTAAACGGAGGTGCAGGATTATCATCCGGTATAGAGGTAACTCCTTTTCCGAGTTCACGTCAATTGTACTTTCACTTAAATGTTAACTTTTAAAAAATTGATGATGAGAAATAATATAAAAATAATAACCCGATCGGCCTTTTCATTGCTATGTGCACTATTGGTGTTTTCTTGTAGCATTGATACCGTGGTAGACCCCAATGGCCCCAGTATAGATGGTGTAGGAGCAAATGCATCTAAAGGCCAATTAAATGAACTGGTCACGGCCATAGAATCTACCTTAAGAAATGGTTTAGGCGGTGCGACCTCACAAATGGGGTCTATGGCGCGCGAATTATATATTTTCAATGCAGACCCTAGAAATACAGGGGATGTGTTGGGTAAAAACGGAATTCCGTTAGATCCTAACGGATTCTATGTTACGGGTTTATGGAATTCTAGTTACAGGAATATTAAGAATGTTAATCTCTTGCTAGATGCTATAGTGAATACCGAGCTTCTAAGTGATGCAGAACGAAGTGGGTACTCCGGTTTTGCAAAAACAGTGAAAGCGTATCGGCTTGTGCAATTACTTAAGGCTCATGGCAAAGCAAGGATAGATGTGGTTGATCCCGAAAATTTAGGTCCGATTGTAGAATTCGATTCGGCCATGGATGCAATTAGGGCATTATTGGATGAAGCAAATACCGATTTAGGTAATGCAGGTGCCAGCTTTCCATTTGCTCTTAGCGATGGTTTTGCAGGTTTTGACACGCCAAGCACGTTTGCACAATTCAATCGTGCTGTAGCTGCGGTAGCTGCTTTATATGATGGAGATGGTGCAGGTTCTTTAGCAGCGCTGAATGCATCTTATTTTGATCTTGCAGGAGATTTGAATGTAGGTCCTAAACATATTTATGGATTAGGCGCAGGCGACCAACCCAATCCTATGTTTAAAGTAGCATCCACACCAGACTTACCCAATAACGGTGATCAATTTATTGTTCATAATAGTTGGATTACGGAAGCAGAAGCTGGTGATGCAAGGGTAGCTGCAAAATCTGCGGTTAGGCCAGATGCAAGTAGCCAAGATGATCTTAACGGTACACATGAAACAACATTGTATGCAACCAATGTATCCGAAATAGATGTCATTAGAAATGAAGAATTAATATTGGTTTATGCTGAAGCAAATATATTGGCAAGTGATTTACCAGAAGCAGAAACAGCGCTTAATGTAATACGTGCCTCTGCGGCACTACCTGCCTACAGCGGGCCGGTTACTGCAGATGCATTGACCACAGAAATGCTAAATCAACGTAGATATTCACTTTGGGCAGAGAATCATCGATTCTTTGACTTAAGACGTTACGGTCTATCCAACACCCTACCCATAGATAGAACCGGTGACCAGATATTTAACCAACTGCCTATTCCTTTGTCAGAAAACGAATAGTGCAGTCAGTTATATAAAATAATGGTTGTTTAGAGTTGGCCATTAGTAACAACAAACGGAGTCGAGATGCTATGAACCCAAAAGGTTCTTAGTTCTCGACTCCGTTCTGATTTAAAACCTACGTTCGATTTTTTTTAAAATAGATTTATGATCTAGGAAAAAATAGTGCTAGCGTTTTCGCTCCAATCACTTCGGCTGCATATGCTTATCACCAAAGCAGGTTTGACCAAAACTCTAGTACTGAACGAGAACTCTTCCAACCGAATACTAAAAAAAAAAGGTTTATATCTCAGCGCCCCTTTTTTGCGTTCAATTTTTTAGTAATTCTGGTAACGCATAGGTATAGCTTAAAATTCATTAGTGTTAAGAAATTAAAAGACCCTTCTAGCTAGGAATTATTGGTTTCCAAGTGAGAAGGGTCTTTTGGTAATTGTATTCATGTTAACTACACTTAAGCCGCAGTTTCCAAGGTGTCTTTGGAAGTTTCTATTTTCTTTCCACGCCCCTTTATCGCCGTTTTAATCCGGTAGGTAATATTGAAAAGTACCGGTACAATAATCAATGTTAAGAAGGTGGCGACTATCAAACCAAAGATAACCGTCCACGCCAAGGGTCCCCAGAAGATTACATTGTCTCCGCCGATATAGATTTTTGGGTCAAAATCCGTAAAAAGTGAGAAGAAATCTATGTTTAACCCTATCGCTAATGGAATCAATCCAAGAACTGTTGTAATAGCCGTTAAAATAACCGGTCGTAATCTCGCTTTTCCACTTTTAACGATAATCTCCGTGGCATCATCCATAGGTAATAAATCCTTATCGCTTAAATCAAGTTTTACCTTTCTACGGTCAATCAATATTTGGGTATAATCTAATAATACCACCCCATTATTTACCACAATACCTGCAAGAGAGATGATTCCCATCATCGTCATCAGAATAACAAAAGACCAACCGGTAATCATAAGTCCGCCGAATACACCTATAAAACTTAGGAAAATAGCAATCATAATGATAAGGGGTTTGGAGATGCCACCGAATTGAAAGATAAGGATGAGCATAATAAGCCCCAGACCAGAGAAAAAAGCGCCGATCAAAAACTCCATTTGTTTGTTCTGTTCTTCAATCTCACCCGTGTAATCAACCTTTACGGTATCTGGAACACCGTCATAGTTTTCCATTACTTTTTTAATTTCTTCTACCACCAATGCGGGATTCCCGCCGGCTTTTAATCCGGAATATATAGTTACTACACGGTTGCCATTTCTGTGTTTTATGGCACTAAAACCTGATGAGTTTTTTTGGCTTGCCACTGCAGAAACAGGAACTTCTTTTATTTTACCCGTAGCCGCATCCCTGAAAATAATGTTTTGATTAAAGAGTGCATTTTTATCAAAACGGATGTCTTCGTTAAAACGTACGTTAATATCGTAATCCTCACCGTCCACTTTATAAACACTCGCTTTCTCTCCAAACAAGGAACGTCTTAATTGTTGCCCTACCTGGCCAACACCTACGCCCAGTTCTCCGGCTTTTTGGCGGTCCACACTTACCTCCATAGAAGGCTTGCTCTTATTTACGTTAATCTTTAATTCCTCTACAAAAGCGACGTTTTTAGTGTTGATAAAGTTTCGAATATCTTCGGCTGTACTGATTAGCTCATTGTAATCGTCACCTTCTAGTTCTATATTTACAGGATAGCCCGGTGGTGGGCCATCTGCATTTTTTTCTACAGAAATAGATACACCAGGATAGATACCTGTGAGCGTTTCTTGAATTTTACCTCTCAGTTTCTCTGTGTCGAGACCGTTTCTGTACTTGTATTCACGCATAGATACAGTCACCTTACCACGATGAGGCATCTCCGCAGAAGAACCACCATCCGTTTGTGGGTTTCCAGCTCCCTCACCTACTTGGGAAACGGCAGATTCAACCAAATAATTCTCCCCCTTTGGATCTACATACATTTCCCTATTTACCACATCATAAACGCGATCTTCAATAGCTTTGGTAAGCGTGTTCGTCTTTGTGATGGAAGTACCTTCGGGGTATTCTATATAAACATAAATTTCATTAGGTGTATTTTCTGGAAAGAACTCTATTTTGGTTCTCCCTGACCCTACAGACATTCCAAATAGCATGAACGTTGCAATTAAAAGTGCGAAGGTTACGCCAAAATACCAGTAAACGTTTTTACCTCTTAGCGCGTGTGCTATTCTTCTTTCGTACCAGTTTTCAAACCGTACCATGGTATTGTTCTGAAATTTGGTAGCCCATTTTTTAACGGCGTATTTGTACACCCAAAATAGGATAGCGGTAAATATCATTACCGTTCCCAAACCTCTCATAGTACCACCAAATACTAAAATAAAAATACCAAAGCCACCTAAAATCGCGCTGATGCGATATAATTGTTTTTTAGTGAGGTCTTTTTCCTGCGTATCCATAAATTGAGATACCAGCATAGAGTTCATGAAAATAGCTACGAATAAGGAGGAACCCAATACTACAGACAAGGTTATAGGAAAGAAAATCATAAACTGTCCAAAGATGCCTGGCCAAAAAGCCAAGGGCACAAACGCTGCTACTGTGGTGACTGTTGAAATGATAATAGGAAGCGCAATTTCGCCGACTCCTTTTTTCGTCGCTTCCGTCCGGCTCATCCCTTCACTCATTAAACGATATACGTTTTCTACTACTACAATACCATTATCTACTAACATACCAAGCCCCATAATCATTCCAAAAAGAATCATGGTGTTCAAGGTGTATCCAGCTAAATTTAGCACGGCAAAGGAGATGAACATGGACATAGGTATTGCAAATCCTACGAAAAGCGCATTTCTAAAACCAAGGAAGAACATTAAAACAGTTACCACTAATATAATCCCGAAAATAATGTTGTTTACAAGGTCATCAACTTGGTTTAACGTTCGGTCTGATGAATCATTCGCGATAGAAATATTAAGATCTGCAGGATAATAATTCTCTTGTGCTTTTTTTACGATTTCCCTAATTTGGGTTGTAGCTGCAATCGTATTTTTCCCAGACCGTTTTTTAATATCGAGCATCACTACGCTTGCTCCAAATTCGCGGGCGTAGGTGGTCTTTTCTTTTTCTTGGAAATATACTTTGGCTATATCTTTCAGATATACGGGGCCATTATCGGATTTGACTACAAAATTATTAAGTTCTTCTGGTTTTTCAATTTCGCCCAATACACGAATGGTACGTCTTTGTTCCGAGGTTTTGATATTCCCTGCGGACATGGTCATGTTTCCATTACTGATGGCACCAATAACATCTTGGAAGTTTACTTTGGACGCCATCATCTTGTAAACGTCCACAGCTACCTCCACCTCTTTTTTCTGTGCACCACGGATATCTACCTGTTTTATCTCTGGTAAATTCTCTATCTCTTCTTCCAGGTATTCTGCAAATTCCTTTAGTTTTTCTACAGGGTAATCTCCTGTAAAATTTACGTTCATGATAGGGAAGGATTCTGCCAAGTTGAGGTCGAAAATATTGGGTTCTACCTTTGCTCCATTGAAAGTGGGCCAATCTTCACCGGCTTTTTCCCCATCCACTTCGTCTTTTACCTTTTGTTTAGCCTGTTCTACGGTAATATCCTCGTCAAATTCAACCGTTATAATGGAGTAATCTTCCTGCGAGGTAGAGGTAGTCTCTACAACATTGCTCACGTTTTTTAATCGGTCTTCCAAGGGGTCGGTCAATAAACGCTCAATATCCTCTGCTGTATTTCCTGGATACGGGGTGCTAACATAGATTTTAGTCTCTACGATTTCTGGATAATCTTCTCTAGGCATGGACTGATACCCTTGATACCCTATTATAAGGAAAAGTACAATCATGACATATATCACGGAGGGGTTGTCAATGGCCCAGGAAGAAAGACCAAATTCTTTATCCGCGTTTTTCTTTTGTTTACTCATCGTTAGTTTTTAGATTGTAGTCTTTAGAGGATAGTTGATGCCTCATAAAACTTTGATTGTTTATGTTTTAAAAACGGTTCCTATTTACTGCTTAAAATCTGTACGTTCTGACCGTCTTTTACGCTTCTAGCACCTTCTTTTATCAATAGATCGCCTTCCGAAATACCAGATAAGACCTCTACCATATTACCTTGGGTACGACCCGTAGTAATAATTCTTCTCTTTGCTGTAGCCTTATCATCTTCCTTGTCATTGGCAACATATAGATATTGCTGGCCATCTGCATTTTCAGAAATAATGCCCTGTGGCACTAAGATTGCCGCGTTAGAAGTGTAATCGTTGAGGCTTACTTTAGCAGTGAGATTGGGTTTTATAGCGCTATTCTTATTGGGAACCGCAACCTCTACCGTGAATGCCCTGTTGCCAGGATTTATGAAATTACCAGTTTGCCGTATTTTAGAAATTATGGTATCCCCTAAGACTGGAAAATAGACCTTCGCCAAGTTACCTTCTTTGATATCGTTCAGATAGCTTTCGGGAACATCAACTTCTATAAACATGTCTGAAAGATTTACGATTCTAAACACTTCAGAACCAGGGCCAGGAGCAACAACCGTTCCTTGGTCTTTTATAACATTGTCAATAATACCTGAGAACGGAGCGCGTATGGTAGATTTCTCCAGTTGGCTTTTTACTTGCTTAACTGTACTTTGTGAAGCTTCATAGTTTGTTTTTGCCTGTAGATACTGTATTTCGGAACCAATCTTTTGATCCCAGAGTCTTTTTTGTCTTTCAAATGTTGTTTTGGCCAATGCTGATTGGGTTTCCAATTGGGCAAGCTGACTACCCATACCACCCTGATCAATGGTGGCAAGGAGTTGTCCTTTTGAAACGCGTTGCCCTTCCTTAACGTATACACGTTGCAACGTCCCTTGCATTTCAGGATATATAAGTACGTTTTGTTTTGTAGTGACATCCCCTTGTAGTTCCAAGAAATGGTTAAATTTTTCTGCTTTTGCAGTAATGGTAGAAATCAGTGGTAGATTCCCTTCACCAGTTTGTAAGGCAATAGCGGAATCTAACTGTTTTATCTCTTGTCCCAATATTTTATAAGATTCTGAAATATTGTTTTTCTTTGCTCTGAGTGATTCTAGATTTCCTTCAGTGATTAAGTCATCTACAGATTTGTCTCCGGAACCGCCACAGGATGCTATTAATAGCGTAAGGAGTACTAAATACGTTGTATTTTTCATTCGTTTGAGTTTTATGTTGATTCTTTTAGGTTTAGTGTTTCTATACGTAGGGTTCTCATGTCAAGCGTGATATCCCTAATGCGTATAACATTGTTGTTTTTGTGTAATAAACTTCTTAGCTTAATTGTTGTAGATTACCTCCAATGCCGTCTTTTTATTAATCACCTCCGACATACTTTGAAGATAATTTTGTTGGGCATCATACAGTTGTGTTTGGGCCTGGCGAAGTTCAAAACTACTGGCAAGCCCTTCTGAGTATTTTATTTCGTTTTTGTTCTCTATGCGTTCTGCAAGATTTAGATTGTCCTTTGCCGTTTCAAATTGTTCTATGGCTAGGATATATTCGCTCTTGGTACTTTCTAACTGAAGTCTTATCTGTTCTTCGGCCTCGGTCAATTGGGTTTTGGCTTTTTCTAAGGCGATTTTTGCTCTTGCCGTGCTTGCACTTCTCTTTCCTGAGCTGAATATGGGTATACTAAGGTCAACACCTAAGACAGAAGCTTCGAACCAATCTTGTCCATTCGCGAAAAAATCGAAGTTATCTCCAAATGAATTAGCACCATAGTTAACAAAAGCATTTAAAGTAGGTAAGGCCCTGCTTCTGGCCAATTTCCACTCAAAATAGCGTTGCTCATTGAGATTTAGCGCCAGTTTAAAATCTACATTATTCTCTAACTTGAAATCACTTTCCAATAGCCCTAAATCTATTTGTTGTACGGTCAATACATCCAAGTCTTCTGAAAGTTGGATAGGGGCAGTGATGTCTATTCCCATAACCAGATTTAACATTTGGAGGGTAATTTCCTTTAGCCTAATGGCATTTTTTAATGCGT
>CAZMUV010000056.1:0-23512 GCA_964569345.1 uncultured Maribacter sp.
TGAAAAAAATACTAATTACAGGTGCAGCAGGTTTTTTGGGGTCACATTTGTGCGACAGGTTTATAAAGGAAGGATATCATGTTATTGGTATGGATAACCTTATAACTGGAGACCTTAATAATATAGCGCATCTTTTTCCTTTAGAGCATTTTGAGTTTCATCATCATGATGTGTCAAACTTTGTTCATGTAAGCGGCAAATTAGATTATATTTTGCATTTTGCCTCTCCTGCAAGCCCCATAGATTATTTAAAAATACCAATACAAACGTTGAAAGTGGGTTCTTTAGGAACCTTGAATTTATTAGGACTCGCAAAGGATAAAGGGGCACGCATTTTGGTCGCTTCTACCTCTGAGGTGTATGGTGATCCGTTAGTGCATCCACAAACCGAGGAGTATTTTGGGAATGTAAACCCTGTAGGGCCTAGAGGTGTTTATGATGAGGCTAAACGCTTTATGGAGTCCATTACCATGGCGTATCATCGATTTCATGGCTTAGAGACTCGTATTGTGCGTATTTTTAATACCTATGGACCCAGAATGAGACTTAATGATGGACGTGTTGTTCCAGCATTCATGGGTCAAGCCTTAAGAGGGGAAGATTTAACTGTATTCGGCGATGGTTCTCAGACACGGTCGTTCTGTTATATAGACGATTTAGTAGAAGGAATATACCGATTGTTATTTAGTGAGTATGCAGAGCCGATGAATATAGGTAATCCACATGAAACTACAATTAAGGAGTTTGCAGAGGAAATATTGGCCCTTACAGGAGCGAATCAAAAGGTAATCTATAAACCTTTACCAACTGATGATCCAACACAACGGCAACCTGATATTACTAAGGCGAAGGAAATATTGGGATGGGAGCCAAAAGTAGGACGGTCTGAAGGCTTAAATATCGTATACGATTATTTTAAGTCCCTCACAAAGGAAGACTTACAAAAGAAAGAACATCGAAATTTCTCCAATAGATAATTTACTATAAGCAAGGCAAGTACTATGTTTGCCACAATTTAAAAACAAATGAACATTCTTATCCTTGGCTCTGGAGGCCGTGAACATGCATTGGCTTGGAAACTAAAACAAAGTAAAAAGCTAAAACAACTCTTTGTGGCTCCGGGTAATGCTGGAACAGCAAGCATCGCAGAAAATATAACGATTGGTGTAAATGATTTTCACGCTATCGGAAAATTTGCATTGGATAATGGTGTAGATATGGTCATTGTAGGCCCTGAAGATCCTTTAGTAAACGGAATACATGATTATTTTCTTAAAGACAAAAAATTAGCAGCTATTCCCGTAATCGGCCCACAGAAAATGGCTGCGACATTAGAAGGTAGTAAGGAGTTTGCAAAGGAGTTTATGATGCGGCACCATATTCCAACAGCACGTTACGAGAGCTTTACTTCTGAAACTGTGACCCAGGGTTATAAATTCTTGGAAACACTCACCCCTCCTTATGTGTTAAAGGCAGATGGCCTTGCCGCAGGAAAAGGAGTGATAATCCTTAAAGATTTAGAAGAAGCCAAGACCGAGCTTACAGCGATGCTCGTAGATCAGAAATTTGGTTCAGCAAGTTCCACGGTGGTCATCGAAGAGTTTTTGGATGGCATAGAATTGAGTGTTTTTGTGCTAACCGACGGTGAAAATTATAAAGTATTACCAACGGCGAAGGACTATAAACGCATCGGTGAAGGTGATACTGGACTCAATACAGGTGGTATGGGGGCTATTTCGCCTGTTCCCTTTGCCGATGAAGAGCTAATGAATAAGATTGAGCAGCTAATAGTAAAACCTACCGTAGAAGGCCTTAAAAAGGACAAGTTACCTTATAAAGGTTTTATATTCATTGGGCTTATAAAAGTAGGGGATGACCCCAAAGTAATTGAATACAATGTGCGTTTGGGTGATCCAGAGACAGAAGTAGTGCTGCCGCGTATCAAAAATGATTTGGTAGAATTGTTTCAAGCCGTTGCAAATGGCACTTTGAATGCAATTGACTTAGAAATAGACCAACGCAGTGCCACAACGGTAATGACGGTTTCTGGCGGTTATCCAGGCAGTTATGAGAAAGGAAAGGAAATTAAGGGAATAGAAACAATTACGGATTCCCTTGTATTTCAAGCTGGCACAACGGTCAAGGATGGAAAAATAGTAACCAATGGTGGTCGAGTGATAGCCATCACTTCTTTTGGAGAAGATTTTAAATCGGCCTTGAAAACATCTTATAAGAATGTAGGAAAACTTTCGTTTGAGGGTATAAATTACAGAAAGGATATAGGGTTCGATCTATAATCTATTTCATCTATACTAAATAAAAGCACCGTTTAATTGGTCATTGAAACCAAGGTAAACGGTGCTTTTAATTTGTAAGGAAAAGCTCCTTACAAATAAGAGTGAGAAGTGACAGATTTGTCTTCTTCACCCGAATCGTTGTATTTTTTCAACTGCAACATCCAATAAACAAAAGCTACAGAACCAATCAACATAAAAAGCCAGTTTATGCTATTGGAGAGTGTCCAGCTTTCCATAAATCGTAAAACATCAAACGGTGCAAATAGCACATTTACAAATAAATCGGCAATACCTTCAAAAAATGACTTCATCTTATTCCTATATTTACATGACAAAAGTATAAAAATCGTAGATGATTTCAAGCATTTTTGGAAAAACAAAACCAATAAACTTTATAATTTTATTAGGTTTTTTATTTCTTTTTTATTGGGTAGTGCAAGTTTACCTTCTCGGGACCGATTTTTCTACCAACCAAATAGCGGTAGAAACCCTTGTTTTGAGTATTCTTTTGTTCAGTGTTTTTGTTGTCGATTTTATCGTAAACAGAAACAAACTTACCGGGGCAAATTCGTATGCAATCCTTTTTTATACGCTCTTGTTCGTTGTTTTTCCAGAAACTTTATCGGATAGTAATGCCATCCTATGCAGTTTGTTTCTATTGCTTGCAACCAGAAGGTTGTTGAGCATAAAGTCCTTAAAGGATATAAAGTCAAAAGTTTTTGATGCCACCCTTTGGGTTCTTGCAGCTAGTTTATTCTACGACTGGGCAATACTATACATGGTTCTGGTCTTTATTACCATTTATATTTACGAACCTAAGAATATCAAGAATTGGCTGGTGATCTTGTCCGCGGGTTTTTCATTTTTTATGATAACATATGCAGTTCTAATACTAGCTAACCATTCTGACTTTCTACTAAAACACTATAGTTTCGATATTGACTATGCGGCTATTTATCCTCCCAAATGGGATTCCAGTATTAAAGTAAGTGCGTATATCATCATTAATCTGATACTAGCCTTTTGGTCTTTTTTGGCATTAGGGAAAGCCCGCGCAGGTAAAATGATCACCATTAGGCTAGTGGCACTCTCCTTCGTTCTAGGTTTGCTAGTAAATTTATTGGTACTTACAGAAAGCAATTATGCAATTATGATTACCTTTTTTCCTTCCGTAATTTTTATTTGTAATTATATAGAATCTATAAAAAGACAAAATCTTTTGGAGTTAGCGCTAGTGCTAAGTGTTGTAGTACCCTTGCTTGCATTTTTAGTTAAACTATGGGTTGGGTAATTAGAATTATATTTGTAAAAAAGTAGCCTTATGTTCAGTAAACTTGCGATTGATATTTTTCAGGAGAGTATAGAAAAGTATCATATAAAGGACGATGTGTACCAATCGTTTTCCAACCCATATGAAAAAGATAGTATAGAGCATTTACTTTACCGAAAAAACTGGATAGATACCGTACAGTGGCATTACGAAGATATTATCCGTGATCCGCAAATTGAACCGAATGCGGCATTGACTTTGAAACGTAAGATTGACGCTAGTAACCAAGATAGGACAGATTTGGTAGAATTTATAGACAGTTACTTCTTAAATAAATACCAATCGGTAGAAATCAAAAAAAATGCCACAGTAAATACCGAAAGCCCCGCGTGGGCTATTGACCGCCTCTCTATTTTAGCTTTAAAAATATATCATATGAACGAAGAGGCTACACGCACGGATGCTTCTTCTGAACATATGAAAAAGTGTGAAACGAAGCTGGAAATTTTATTGGAACAACGTGTAGATTTATCTACTGCAATAGATCAACTTTTGACCGATATAGAAGTGGGGAATAAATACATGAAAGTTTATAAACAGATGAAGATGTATAATGACGATGAGCTAAATCCGGTATTACGAAAGACAACAAAAGAGTAGGTTATTGATTGCCAAACCCTCTTGCTTCTAGGCAATACTAATTCGCAATAGTTTTAAATATTTGATTAATGGATACCGATGCAAATTCAGGTGTTGCTTTGAAACCATTAAATGGTAATAAGCACCATTTGCTAGTTATTCGCCTTTCCGCAATGGGCGATGTAGCCATGACCGTTCCCGTGTTAATCGCCTTGGCCCAAACGTATCCTCATCTAAGAATTACTGTGCTTACCAAACCTTTCTTTGAACCCATCCTTGCTCAAATACCAAATGTTACTGTTCATAAGGCTGAGGTAATGGGAAGGCATAGGGGTATTTTAGGCCTTTGGAAACTATATAAAGAGCTTAAACCTACTGGAATTGATAGTGTTGCCGATCTTCATAATGTACTACGCAGTTCCATTTTAAAACGACTTTTTAAGTGTCAAGGAACTCTGTTTATACAGGTAGATAAAGCAAGAAAGGAAAAGAAGGCACTTACGGCCATTAAAAACAAAATATTTGAACCTTTAAAACCTATGCATTTACGTTATGCGGATGTATTTGCATCATTAGGTTTTCCGATAAATTTAGAAAACAAGCATGTACTTTCTTGGTTGGAAATTTCAATTAAGTTAAAGGAAACGATTGGGGTAGCGGAGAAGCGATTTATTGGGATAGCTCCATTTGCTGCCTTTTCTGGAAAAATGTATCCTTTACACCTTATGAAAGAAGTCTTGGAACAGTTGAATTCTTTGGGAGGCTATCATATTTTATTATTTGGTGGGGGTACCACGGAAAAGAACCAATTGGAAGTATGGGAGCAAGAACTGGAACATTGTGTAAGTGTTGTAGGTAAGATTAGTTTTAAAGAAGAACTAGCCCTTATTTCCCACTTGGACCTTATGGTAGCAATGGACAGTGGTAACTCGCATTTAGCTGCCATGTATGGGATTCCAACAATAACACTCTGGGGCGTTACACACCCTTTTGCTGGCTTCTATCCCTTTGGACAACCTCAAGAAAATGCACTGTTATCCGATAGAGAAAAATATCCTTTAATACCTACTTCGGTGTATGGGAATAAATTTCCTGAGGGCTATAATCGAGCTATGGAAACCATAGCTCCGGAACAAGTAATTCAAAGAATTAGAGAAGTATTGCGTTTAGAAGAAACTAAACCGCAACGTTTTTAGCTTCGATTAATTTGAAGTATTGTTTAAGTTGACCCATAAAACGATATTTTCTAGCACTAGGTGAAGCTCCTGCCATTAGTGTTCGTACACCAAAGTAGGCACTCATTAGATAGGTGGCTACGGCCTCGCAATCTACATGACGATCTAAATGGCCATTAAATTTTCCTTTTTGCAAAGTAGAAACAAGATTTACTTCCCAAATAGAAAGAATATCATTTAAATGCTTCATAATGGTTTCGTTTCGCCCGTTAAATTCAGACATAAAATTACTAAGAACACAACCAAAATCCATCTCGTTATTAACGGCGCTTTCTAGGGCATCCTCAAAACATTCTGTAATATTTCGAATTGGATTATCATAACCTTCAATAGGTTCTATTAAGGTGCTGTAGACCTTCCGAGCCAGTAAATTCTGAACAATCTGTATAAAGAAGTCCTCCTTAGAATCAAAGTGATAGTAAAATGCGCCTTTGCTCATAGAAAGCTCCTTTAAGACGTCATCTACACTTGTGTTATAATATCCTTTTGAATAGAATAACTCTAATCCTTTAGCCTGCATACGTTGCATGGTAGCCATGCGTTTTAGTGATTTTTCCATAATTTCAAGATTTGGGTTAATCCGACCATGTGGTCTATACAAAGAACCCTCAGATTGTATTTAGGAACAGGATATTTGGATGTACGGACACAAATAATCGGTCAAAGTGCAAAATATCGATGTACTACCCATAATTTGAAAATAGTTACCGACCGAGTGGTCGGTTTAAGTGTCTTATTTTTTGGTTGAAAGGGTCTTAAAATCTACTGATTACTATGACTAAAGACCCTTTCTAAGGTTTTTAAAGTTCATTAACTATCAAAAACCTCACGTTTTAGACCTTTAAGCAACCGTTCCCTGGCAACTGCTCCCCGCACCAGCGGTACACCCATAGCAATGCTGAGAAATGATGATATTCCGGTCATTCAGTAAATCTTCGTTATAATCTTTAATGTGCTTTATCTTACTGGCTACTTTCAAATCTAGCATTTGGTTAAAATCACAATCGTACAACCAACCGTCCCAACTAATGGAAATAGTATTCGTACACATTACATTTGCTACGGCAGATGGATTATAGGCATCTACTAGCGCATACATATAGTCATCATAGTTCTCGGAGGCGATTAAATAATCTAAGAAACGGGCAATAGGTAAGTTGGTGATTGCAAAAAGATTATGGAATTGAATATTAAAATCTTCTTTCAAAGCTTTTTTGAAGTCTTTCTCCATAGCAGCTTGGTCACCTGGCAAATATGCTCCTGAAGGATTATAGACCAAATCTAAGCGTAAAGAGCTCCCTGGCATCCCGTAGCCTCTTTCGTTAAGTTCTTGTAAAGCTTTTATCGATTTGTCAAAAACACCTTCTCCTCGTTGCTTATCCGTTTTCCCTCGTGTCCAGTGTGGCATAGAAGAGATAACATGTATATTATGTTTTTTAAAGAAATCCGGTAAGTGATAGTATTTTTTATTTGCCCTGATTATAGTAAGGTTAGAGCGTACGATAAAGTCTTTAATACCTGCTTCAGCCGCTTGTTCTACAAACCATTCAAAATCAGGATTCATTTCTGGCGCTCCACCCGTCAAATCTAAGGTATGGGCACCTGTATTTTTAATGACCTCTAAACATTGCGTCATCGTTTCACGAGTCATGATTTCTTTACGGTCCGGACCGGCATCTACGTGGCAGTGCTCACAGACTTGATTACACATGTATCCTAAATTAAGTTGTAGAATCTCCAACTTTTTAGGGCGTAAGGGGAAATGACCTATTTCAGAAATCTTGTCTTTGAAAAAGGGAAGTTCGCCATCGGCAAATAGGCCTCCATTTAAAATATCGAGTTGTTTATTGCTTTGTGCAAGTTCGTTTCCTTTTGCTTTTAATGATTTTGTAGCCATTATCTCAGTTTTCAGTCGGCAGTATCAGTTGGTAGTGTGCGCAAAATATATTCTCTGCGTACTTCAATGGTGTACCGCGTACTAGTTTTATAATTTTCTTTTTAGCAGCATTTTATCCTTCCTTTGGTAGCTAAGGGACTTACATACTTAATTTATCATACTTATTCATCATTTGTACCCCATGCACCAAGGTTGCTCCACTTTCAATGGCAGCGCCTACATGCACCGCTTCCATCATCTCTTCTTTGGTAATTCCCTTTTGCAGACCATCTTTGGTGTAGGCATCAATACAATAGGGGCATTTAACTACATGGGAAACAGCCAGGGCAATTAAGGATTTCTCTCGTGCACTTAGTGCGCCTTCTTCGAAAACGGTACTATAATAGTCAAAAAACTTAGTTCCGAGTTCTTCACTCCATTCCGTTATTTTACCGAATTTTCTTAAATCTTTTGGGTCGTAATACGAATCTGCCATCTTTTTTTGTGTTTTAAGTGCTATAGTTTCTTTTTGTGAATTGTCTAAGTTGATTGGAATTCCCTGTCCCATTTTTTCCAATTCGGGAAGGATTTCCATATTGTCCCAAATACCGGAAGTTAATGTATCTGCATACGCTTCAGGTAGGTGGTTTTTAAACATAAGTTGTTGTGCTGTGGTGTGGTCGTACTCAAAAGACCGGTGGGTATAATTTAATTTATCCTGCTGTATTTCTAGTATCATATACCAGACTCTTGTGGTACCGTCATTTGCTGGCATACCAATAACACCTGGGTTCAACCATACCTTGTCTTTTATGGGTTGATGAAAGGGTAGTCCGCAATGTCCTGCAATAATAACATCACTTTTAGTTTGTTCAAAGCATTTTTCTTTATTGCTATTGGCGTTGGATTTAAAAACAAATTCTGAGGTGTTGCCATAATTACCATGGACTACCGTAATTCTTTTATTGCCATAGTCAAAACTGATATACTCGGGAATTTCAGAAATCCATTGTAGCGATTCACGTGATAAATGCCTTTTAGAATAAGGAAACCATAGTTTGGAGAAACTATCACAACGGCCACCTGCTTTAAAATCGCAACCGCAATCTTGACTATCGTTGGCTAATTGTAGCTCTACATTACCTGCTATACTCAACGCACCCCATTTACGGAATAATTCAATAGTTTCCTCAGGTTGTGCACAGTATCCAGTAATGTCTCCAGTACAAATACAATTTTCTGGAGCAATGCCTTCGGTGTCAGCAATACCTATTAACTGCTCTAAAGCCTGCAGATTACTATATACCCCTCCAAAGAGCAATAGCTTTCCGTTTTTGGTTCCGATATGTGTTATTTCTTTATCCATTTGGGTATAAAATAGAGTGTCATACAACTTAAAATCCCCCAGAAATTAATCCAAAGTAAATCTGCATATTTTCCTGTGGTAAAAATTAATCCTTGTGGAAACCAGCTGAAAATCAGCAAAAATCCGAATAAAATCCCACAAAAAACACTTAGGTGAAAACTTATCTTGGGTGCTGTATCTTTCCAAAATAGAAAAATGGGTGTTAAACCGATAACCATAGTTCCGCTTATGGTAGTTGCCGATAGTATTTCCGCATTCAAAAAAACAGGGATGGTCCCTAGCGCTGCAATTAAAACCATGGACCAACGTCCGAATTTGAGTGAATTCCCCAATTTTAAATCGATTGCCAATAGCTTGGAAAAAGAGGAAAATGTGGAGTCTAAGGTAGATGCAGCTGAGGTTATCATAATAAAATTAATAACTAATAAAATGACGATACCAAATGCCTTACCTACTTCAACAGCGGCTTGTCCTTGCATTCCCTGCGATTGTGCATATACCCCAACAAAACTGAAAAGGATAATACATAAAGCACCAAGTATACTTGCCCACAGGAAGCTTTTTAGCGTGATTTTCGGACTGCTTAGAAAACCTCTGTCCGTTAGTACTGGGTCGTGGAACGGATAACTAAACGATTGCAGAACAGCTGCAAAAAGTAAGTTTAAGCCCATATCAAAGGACCAAACCCCAGATGTAATAGCGGTTTTAGAGGAAAAGGTGGTGTCAGCACCAAAAATGGCGCCTAAAATTACGAGTAAGAGAATAGCGAATAGCCCCATTTGGATGACATCTGTAAAAATAGAACTACTCATACCGCCTTTAAGGACATAGGCTAACGTCAAAGCTGTAAAAACAAGTATGGACCAATAATATGGACTAGTCCCTACATCCCCAAAATAGGTGCCAATAACCATTGTATTGCTCCAAACCTCATTAAATAATCGGATAGCGATGAGAATAGAAAAAACGGCCACCGCTCCTTTGCCAAACTTAGAGCTAAGAAAATGATGAATGCTTGTGTATTTGCCATGCAGGCGCATTTTATAAATGACCACACCGGCTACAGCAAATGAAACGTAATATCCTGCATACGCAACGCCGCCTACAATACCATAGTCTAATCCTAGATTTGCAGCATTAGTAATGCTCTTGGCAAAGATCCAAGAGATGATTAAACTGCCCATGAGCATAAAGGTATTGGGGGTTTTCTTCTTTTGGACTGCCTTAAAAAACTGATTGTTATTTTTTGCCCATGGGGAAAGCAGAAACAGCACCATACTAGATGCAATTACTAACCCCCATTGCCATAAATTAACCTCAATCATATTTATAACTTCAATATTCGATTTCAACCTTAATACTTTAATTCTCGCTTTGCGAGTCCCACCAAACCGCTACATTAATACTATTCCCATCTGTTTTACTTGCAGCTGCTTCATAATTCGCAGCATTTAAGGCCTCTTCTTCAGCGGGATACGGCATACGAACTGGTATTAAATTATCGTTTAAGCTTGCTGAAATGGTTTTTAATTGGGGAAACCCTGTTCTTCTGAATTCTACCCAACCTTCGTATCCGTTTATGATATTAGAAATCCACTTCTGAGTGATGATGTTTTCCAAAGAATCGCCATTCGTATAGGCGGCCGTTCCTGCAAGATAGTCTGCGGGAAGTGCTACATGCCAATATTCAAAAGCTTGTGTTACTCCAATATTGTAAAGAGCTTGAGCATCAGCTGTTATTAGACCTTTCTGTGCTGCTTCAGCTAGTAGAAAGTGTGTTTCCATGCTGGTCATGAAATTAGCATCTAAGACGCTCGTGTTTTCACGGAAAATTGTCCCTGCTAAAGAATAATCAGATAGGACAGCAGCGTTTTGCGTGGCATCGATTCCGTTTAAAAGACCGTTGAATTCCCCAGTAGTACTATTACTAAAAGGTTGAAACAATTTTGAGATACGTTCGTCGTTCAAATCCGTTAAGATGTCCTCCATGGTTTCGGAGAGCACAAAGTTGTTAAAATCCCCGATGCGTAAACGCGCTAATCTAAAATTGTTAGGTTCTCCATCCGTAAAATCAAAAACGGCATTTTCTGAATTCTCATCAATAAAATCACCATCTGTTACAATGGTTTGTAATTGGGAAGAAACATCTATTTTGCTCGAAATTCGCATGAGGTATTTTATCCGAAGTGAATTTGCAAAACGCACCCATCCATTTAGGTCGCCTTTAAAAAGAATATCCCCTTCTAAAGCAATGCTACCGTCATAATTTTCAATTGCAGCAATTCCTTTCTCTAGGTTGTCAAGAATACCACCTTCATCCATATAAATAGACTCTTGTGTGTCATAAACGGGAGTTACCGTACCGCCGTTTCCTTTAAAAGCTTCTGAGTAGGGCACATCTCCAAACAAATCTGTTAATCCAGCACTCATATAAGCTTTAAGAATACGAGCTGGTCCTTTATAGACCTCAAAGGTTTCGTTTTCCTGAGATAGGTTTAAAATAATTTCATTGTCCCTCAGGTTTTTATAGAAAATGGGCCAAGGATTACCACCTAATTGTGGTGACTTTAAATTGTGCCTATCAAAAAGATTAAAATCCAGTGCTGTGGTATATTGACCCAATAAGTTCCCTGCAGTAAATCCTTCAAAGGACATTTGTTCTCCATAATCATAGATAACCTGCCGTAATAGCAGACTTGGTTGTATAGTTACAGGTGAATTGGGGTTGGTGTTTATTTCTTCAAAATCCTGTGTGCAAGAGGAAAATACTAATAGAACAACAGAAGTTTTGACGAACAAGAACACCTCTCTCAGTCCCTCCTTCTTAGGAGAGAAGTAAGAATGCAATCCTTTCCCCTCTAAAAGAACGGGAACTCGTAGTGCGCTGATTTTATGTAAACAGTTATTAATATATGCATATATCGCTTTCATTTTTTATTTCTTAAAAATTAAACCCTGCTTTAAAACCAAAACTTCTTGTGGTCGCATAGGACATATCCTCTACACCGCTTATAAACCCTTGGCCTTGCACAGCCAATTGCTCAGGGTCAAAATGTGGGTTTTCTGTTATGGCGAACAAGTTTCTACCTATAAGGGAGAGACTTAAACTGGTGTTTTGTTTGAATACGTTCAGGTTGTCAAATGTATATCCTATGGAGAATTGTCTCAGCTTAAGAAAGGATGCGTCGTAGGTATTATTTTCCTCATGGTTTCGGTCATAAAATTGTCGGTAATAGCTTTCGGCTGATACAGCAACGGTATTTTCTGTGAAAACTGGATTTACCGCTGTTCCTGTATTTACAACTCCTTGTGGGACTATGCCAGCCTCAGGTCTAAAAGAGGTTTCGGCCAGTTGTCCGCCAACATTTCCTAAGGCCCTTGTGCGCGAAACGACTATTCCGCCTTGGCGCCAATCTAATAGAAAGCCTAGATTCCAATTTTTATATGCGAACTGATTGCTAAACCCCAACATGAAATCAGGATTGTAGTTCCCTAATTTTTGAAGGTTGTTGTCTGGAATGTATCGACCTTCATTAGTAAGGATAAAATTCCCATTATCATTTTTTAAATACCCTGTTCCGTAAAGATTTCCAACACGGCCACCTTCTTCAACTTGTAAAAATACCGTTTGGTTTTGACTGTCGTATATTCTAGAATAGCCTAATGTGAGTAGACCTGCATCTTGGGGTAAATCTTCTACTGTAGCCCTGCTTGTACTGAAATTCAGTGTACTATTCCATTGAAAATTTTTTGAAATTACTGGAGAGATACCTGCTATGATTTCCAAGCCTTTTGCTCGTACTTTTCCGCCATTTACAACTTGTTGTGTAAAGCCAGATGAGATGCCTATAGGAAGTGAAATAATTTGATCTTCCGTAACGGCATTATAGTAGGAGATATCAAAACGTAATTGATCACTGAAAAATCGAAGGTCGGCACCAACTTCAAAAGAAGAAGTGGTTTCTGGTCTTAGATTAGGGTTCGCAATCGTGTTTTGGTTACTAAAGGTAGGCTGACCGTTAAAAGGCGTTTGCGCCACAAAGGCTCCTGTGGTTTGATATGGATTGGTATCGTTACCTACTTGTGCCCAACTTGCTCTAAGCTGTGCAAAAGAAAATGCTTGCGGCAATTCAACGACTTCGGATAAAATAAAACTACTGGAAAAAGAAGGATAGAAAAACGAGGTGTTATCCACTGAAAAAGGTGTTGCTAAAGCACTTGACCAGTCGTTTCTTCCTGTGACATCCAAAAATAGAAAATCTTTGTACCCAAACTTGGCCAAGCCATAGAAGCTGTTGATGCGTTTATTAGATTCAAATTCAAAAACTTCAATTGGTGACGCGCCATTAGAAAGGCGAAAAATACCTGGCTGCGCTAGGCTTGTAGTCTGTGATTGTGAAGTAAATGCTTTTTGGTCCAATCTATTTCCACCTATAGAAACATCAATCTTAAAATCATTAAACTGATTGGTATAATTTAAAAGGAAGTCGGTGTTTATTTCCCTAAAAAATACATCATGTTCCGCATATCCACCATTCTGAAAACGATTGGAACTAAACGCACGGCGCAGTTGGCGCAATTCGCTGGAGTAATCCATTCCAGAACGTATGGTTGCCGTTATATGATTGGTAATATTATAACTAGCCGATATATTTCCAAAAACACGGTCCCGGTTAAAAGAGTTGCGGTTCTCATTCAGGATAAAGAAGGGGTTATCAAAAAAAGTATAGTTATAAGAATACTGTTGCACGTCTTCTAGACCGGGTTGCCAATACTCCCTAAGATTATCTATGTTCAAAGAACGTGGCCCCCATGCTACCAAGGAATAATTTACGTTCTCCGAACCATACCCGTTGGATGGGCGGTTATCACTTTGAGAATTCACATAACTAATAGAAGAATTGATGCTTAGTTTATCTGTAGGCATAAAACCTAATCGGGCACTTACTGTCTGTCGGTCTAGATTCACTCCGGGAATAATAGATTCACTTCTTAAATCTGTAAACGAGAGTCGATAATTTCCTTTTTCAAATCCGTTTGAAATAGCAATATTGTTTATGAGCGTTGTTCCTGTATTATAAAAATCCTTCAAATTATCAGGATTGGAACGGAATTCTGTTGGGGTAATGGGTAATCCACTATACAATGCGGTGTCGCCACCACGGACAATAGTGCCATCCGTTAAGGTAACGGGACTATCAAATTGAGAAATTAAATTCCCAGCATTTAAGCGAGGTCCCCAGCTGTAGGTAATGTTATCACTGGTTCCGCCACCAAGACCGTCTACATATTCGAACACTCCAGATTGTCCTTGTCCGTATTCATTTTGAAAATCGGGAAGGCGAAAAGCAGAATCCACAAAAAAGCTTGTGTTGTAACTAATACCAAGTCCTTTTGAGCTTTTACCACTTTTAGTCGCGATAACGATAACGCCATTAGAGGCACGGGTTCCGTATAATGCTGCGGCACTAGGTCCTTTTAAAACAGACACTGCCGCGATATCATCAGGATTTACCTCCATGGCCCCGTTTCCAAAATCTATTGCTTGGAAACCGGCAGCAGCCTCATTGGTAAAGTTGAAGACGGAATTATTGTTTATAGGAACACCATCTACTATGAATAAAGGGTTATTGTTAGAAAAAGAAGCTTCTCCTCGGATGGTAATCTTAGATGATGAACCCACTCCCGTAGCCCCTTGGTTGATGGTTACACCTGCTAATTTTCCAGTAAGGTTATCGAGAAAATTAACTGCTTTCACCTCAGTTACTCCTTTAGAATCTAGACTTTGCACCACATATCCTAATTCTTTAGTTTCTCTTTTAAGACCTAAGGCTGTTAATACAACTTCATTTAATTGCTCGGAGGATTCCAATAAGGTCACATCTATAATTCCTATGTTATTAATAGGAATGTTTTGTGTTTCATAGCCGAGCACGGAAAATTTTAGTACACCTAACAAATTAGGATTGGTTAGACTATACTTACCTTCCTCGTTTGATATAGTTCCCTTATTCGTGCCGCTTAATTGCACGTTTACATATGGGATTGGTGTTCCAACTGCATCGGTGATGGTTCCCGAAACTGTTTTTTGCGCAGTTATAATAGTTGCCATGAAGAAAGTCATGGCTAACAATAAATACTTCATTTAATAGTATAGAATGAGTTAGTACTTTAGATGGATTTGCCCATCGTTTCAATAAAACTAAGAATGAAGTAGTACAGGGGAACCTTTGTTAAAAGGTTGCTGGAGAAAAGTTGCTGAGAATAGAGAAATTTCAATTGTTTGAAACTCCTTTTCTAACTGTATAAGTAACATCAACATCTGTAGTACAGTTGATGAAATGGAATTCTTAAAATAAGCAAGACGTTTTACATCTTTGATAGTATCTATGTCACTTAGAACAGGTAAATGATAAAGAAGGCTATCGGTTTGCTCTAAAAGTGAAGAAATCCTATTGAATAGGCTAAACCGTTGCCATGGTAATCTTTTAAAAATTTCTTTATCAAAATTAGATTTATGGATGCCCATTAAGTAAAATCCGCCATCTAAAGACGGGCCTAAAACCGATTCCCCAGCTTCTAGAGCAGCTTTGGTTTTCAGTAGGTGTGCGGTTTTTAGTTGAGGTGTATCGTTGCCAATGGTAATGATATTGTCAAAACCTTCTTCAAAAACCGTTTGTATTGCGTTCGTAAAACGCTCCCCAAAGGAGTTTCCCGTTTGTTCCTTTTCTGAAATATGAAAATATGGGAGCCCTGTTTTTTTTGCCTTCTGAAGTGTGTCTTGTGTAAGTGTTTGAAACAAAACTTCCCCGTTTGGCATAGGCTTATGTGACAACTCCTCCGTAGCGGAATTGGCAAAGATCAAAATAGCGGTTTTGTGCAAAGAATTCAACAGGCTTCTTTTTCTTTTGTACGTAAACATACGATAAAAAGGATACGAGGGTTTGGTCGTAGCGGTTATAAATTCATTACAAATCGTGGAATAGTATTTTTCTCAAAACCAACTAACCAGTTTGTTTAACCTTCTAGATTTCTTTCAAATTAAAAAATAAGCATCGTTGTAAGAGAAGGAATTGACGGCAAAATTCAGAATAAGCCTTAGAATTCGCCGTTTACATATCAAAACCGACCGAGTAGTTTAAAATCTAAGCTATAAAACAAACTCGAACACCCTTCTTTCGCCTTAAACGTTCTACTTTTGCAACTTAATCTAACCTATGGAGTCGCAATCATTACAATCTAAGTCACTTGGCCTTGTGCTTTCAGGAGGAGGTGTCCGTGGTATGGCTCATATTGGTGTCTTAAAGGCCATGGAAGAGTTTGGTCTGGATGCTAAGATTGTAGCAGGAAGTAGTGTGGGTGCTTTGATTGGTGCGCTGTATGCCAATGGCAACTCTGTTTTGGATATGATGCGTTTTTTTAAGGAAACGCCCTTATTCAAATACAACTACTTTGCAGTAGCAAGACCAGGGCTTATAAATACGGAGCGCTACATCGATACTTTTAAAGCTTATTTTCCGGAGGATAGTTTTGAAAGCTTACAAAAGAAACTTTCAGTGGTTGCCACGAACCTAGAACTGGGGCAGGAGGAGTTTATTTCGAGTGGCGAATTAATAAAACCTCTGTTAGCGTCTGCAGCTTTACCACCTGTTTTTAGCCCCGTAAGTTACAACGGTATGCTTTATGCCGATGGTGGTATTATGAACAACTTTCCGTCGGAAGCCGTAATGGGTAAGGTCGATTTTGTGATTGGCAGCAATGTGTCCATCGTGTCGAAGCTCCAAAAGAAGGATTTGAATAACTCAATCCAATTAACTGGACGGGTTACTGGCTTAATGATTTACGCCATCAATAGGGAAAAAATTGACAAATGCGATTTGGTCTTTGAGCCCCAAGAACTTGAAAAAATAGGCATTCTAGACCGTAAAGGCTTAGAAAATGCCTACGCTATTGGTTATGAAACTGCGTCAAGGCAATTTGAGGCGTTACTTACTACCCGTTAATAATTACCCACTAATTACTTTTTTTACACATCATCATAGTCCACAGTTAATGTAGCAGTGGTAGGATGCGCTTGGCAGGTTAGGATAAAACCATCTGCTATTTCGCCATCGGTTAGGATTTGATTTTTAACCATTTCTGCTTTTCCTTCTTTTACTTTGGCAATGCAACTGCTGCATACACCGCCTTGGCAAGAGTAGGGCGCATCAATATTTTCCTTAAGAACGGCATCTAACACCAACATCTTTTTATCCATGGTGATTTCAAACTCCTCGTCATCCACAATGACTTTTACCTTAGTTTGTCCTTCAGCTACAATGGGCATTTCCTCCTTTATTTCTGTAGACGTAAACAGTTCAAAATGAATTTTATCTTTTGGCACATCGTTTTCGACCAGCGTATCTGTAACCAAGTGAATCATTGTTTCAGGGCCACAAAGGTAGTAACCATCAAAACGGACATCCTTATGTTTGTTTTTTAAAGCATAGTTAACGGTAGATGTATCTATACGACCAAACAAAGCTTTATCTTCTTTGGTTTGGCTGTTCGTAAAATAAGTAAAAAACCTATTGGTATAATCTAATTGTAATTTTACCAAATCTGTGTAAAACATGGTTTCCTCATAGGATTTATTGCCGTAAACTAAAACGAAAGTGTTTTTGGGATTGCTTTCCAATACTGTCTTGGCAATACTCATAATCGGCGTAATTCCACTACCGGCAGCAAAAGCAGCAATATTTTTTACTTCGGCTGATTTAAAGGTAAAACGACCCTCAGGAGGCATCACTTCTAGTACATCACCAACATTTAGTTTTGTGTTTGCATAGTCCGAAAATCCGCCGCGGTCTACTTTTTTAATACCAATGGTAATGTCTTCTTTCTTTGGAGAAGAGCTAATGGAATACGCACGACGCAATTCCTTACCTTTTATTTCCTTTTTTATAGTAATATATTGTCCTGCAGAAAAAGCAAAGGTTTGCGCAAGTTCCTTAGGAATAGCTAAGGTTACAGCAACAGAGCTTGGGGTTAATGTTTTAATCGTCTTAACCGTGAGGGCATAAAAATCGGCCATAGTTTTTATTCTTTAAAATAGACTGCAAAATTAAGCATTGATAAAGTGATAAAAAATTGCATCATTGAAAAAAATTACTTTTTTGTAACAAAAACCATTTTTGGGTTACCTATCATCAGAACGTTAAAACCAACTGACTATGTTCAAACTTTTTACCAGGCTTCAATGGAAGTCGTTTTTCCGCTCTGCTACTTTTGGTAAGAGCCTTGGGATTAAAATCCTTATGGGTTTTTTCGGAGTGATGATGCTTTTTTATCTAGCTGCAGCCGGTGGGGGTATGTATTTTATCCTTAAAAAGATATTTCCTGATCAAAGTCCCATGTGGACTATCAGTCAATATTTTATTTATTGGATACTCATAGAGCTGTTCTTGCGCTACTTTATGCAAAAACTCCCCGTGATGGATATAAAACCTTTTCTCACTACCCCAGTAAAGAAAAGCGCTATTGCCCATTATATTTTAGGTCGGTCCGGAGTATCTATCTACAACTTATTGTCGCTCTTTTTCTTTGTACCCTTTGCTGTTGTGCTGTTGTTTCACGGATATCCTGTATTGAATGTGCTGCTATGGGTTGTGGCTATTTTCGCCATTGTGCTCTGTGTAAACTATATAAACTTGCTCATAAACAAGAACGACAAGGCTTTAATTACAATCGGCGGCCTTATTGTCTTAGGATACGCACTGGATTACTTTCAGGTATTTGATGTAAAGGCATTTTTTGCGCCCATATTCCACGGATTGTATGCCTATCCGTTGGCGACTCTGGCGCCTGTTGGCTTTGCAGCGCTTATTTATTATGTCAATTACAAGTACCTAAGAACAAAAATTTATTTGGATGCTACCCTAAAGCCCAAAACCGTTAAGGCGAATACAAGTGATATGGCATGGGCTAAGAAATTTGGCGAAATGGGCCCTTTTTTACAACTTGACCTTAAAATGATATGGCGTAACAAGCGTACCAAGAGCCAAGTGTTTATTTCTTTATTGTTTGTTTTTTACGGATTGATATTTTACACTCAAGATATTTATTCTGATATGATGCCCATGAAAGTATTTTTAGGCGTGTTTATGACGGGTATTTTTCTGAGTAATTTCGGACAGTTTATTCCAGCTTGGGACAGTAGTTATTATTCTATGATGATGTCTCAGAATATTCCACTTCGTAAGTATTTGGAATCAAAAGCTACGTTGATATCTGTAAGCGTGGTGGTCATGTTCTTGCTTACCATCCCCTATATTTACTTCGGTTGGGAGGCCTTGGCTATAAATTTTGCATGCGCTTTATATAATCTGGGAGTTAATATACCGGTCATTTTATTTTTTGGCTCCTTTAATAAAAAACGAATCGAGTTGGACCAAAGTCCGTTCGGGAATATGCAAGGTACTAGTGCTACTCAGTTTTTGATTATGCTTCCGGTATTAATAGCCCCTATCGTATTATTTTCTATTTTTTATTATGCAATTTCCTTTGAGGCTGCCATTATCGTTTTATCCGTTTTGGGAGTCATTGGGTTTGCTATGAAGAATTACTTATTAAACCTAGTTACGGAGCAATACAGAAAAAAGAAGTACGGTATGATTGCAGGGTTTAAGGAAAAAGCGAGTTGATTTTCTTGTAGGCAAGTGATAACATTGTATTGAAGGCATCTACTAATATATTTATTTTATAACCATGATAATAACTGAAAAATTAACCAAGAAGTACGGAAAGCAAACAGTACTTAGTATAGAACACCTAGAAATACCCAAAGGACAAAGTTTTGGCTTGGTGGGCAATAACGGAGCAGGTAAAACAACATTTTTTAGCCTTTTGTTAGATTTAATCCAGCCAAGTTCCGGTCATATTACTTCTAACGGAGTTCAAGTGAACACCAGCGAAGAATGGAAACCTTTTACTTCATCTTTTATAGATGAGAGTTTCTTAATTGGCTACTTGACGCCAGAAGAATACTTTTATTTTATCGGTGACCTAAGAGGGGCTAATAAAGCTGATGTCAATGCGCTATTGGCGCAGTTTCAAGACTTTTTCCATGGCGAAATCTTGGGGCAGAAGAAATATTTACGTGATCTCTCCAAAGGAAATCAGAAAAAGGCAGGTATAGTAGCATCGTTCATTGGAAACCCGGAGGTCGTTATTTTGGATGAGCCTTTTGCTAATTTGGACCCCACCACACAGATTCGATTAAAAGGAATCATGAAGGATTTAGCGGCCAAAGACAATGTAACCGTTTTGGTTTCCAGTCATGACTTAATTCACGTGACCGAAGTCTGTGAGCGTATTGTGGTCTTGAACAAAGGTGAAGTGGTAAAGGATATTCAAACCTCTACCGAAACCCTAAAGGAGCTGGAGACGTTTTTTGCAGGTTAGTTATTTTTTCTACCCATAGTTTCATAAAATAAGGGTAGCAAAACTGCAGACCGTGCGCAAACAAGAGGATAATGATTAAATAATTTTGGTCAAATGAAACAAAAAGAATTAGAAGGTTTAAGTGATGAGCAATTACTTAAGGAAAAAAAGAAAATACAATCAAATAATATCGTCAATGCCTCTCTTATCGGCCTCTGTATAGGTGTTATGGTGTATGGTGCAGTGAAAAATGGATTTGGATTTTTTACGTTTCTCCCGTTGGTTTTCGTGTATTTCTTATCAAAGAACGGAAAAAACATCAAGGCATTAGACCAAGAATTAAAGTCACGAAACTTACTATAGTAAAAGACGAATTATCTAAAAGTTAGGGTTTATCGTTATTGTGCTCACGCATATAAGTCATCATACCTATATCGAAAAATAGGGCTATACAATAGGGTCATATCGTCGCAACACATACGTTTGATATGATTTTATTCAGAGTTTCAAGCCATACATAGCTTTACATACTAACTATTAAGAACGGATTATCGATTTGAACATTGACCATAACCGACAGATTAGAGCTAGATCTTGTACTACAATTTATCGCTTTAATTTAACCCCTCCTATTAGGGGCAGTCTTTATACTTGGGTTTGAACTTAACAACCGACCACTCCGTCGGTTTTTAGAGGGTATGTTTCATCCGAGTTAGCAAAATCTATAGACAGCGAGAGAGAAAGTATCGTTCAACAGCTGGTTTAGTTGATTTTATCGACCAAAAAAAACCCAAACAGACTGCTCGGTCGGTAAAAATCTAGAATTTGAAAGAGAATAGCTTCTTTCTGCAAGAAAAAAAATCTCCCTTTTACCGATGAACTGTATAATAATATGGTTGTTTTTTAGTTAACCATACATACGTATACACATAATTTTGACGCTTAAACAAAGATACATTTCGGCCCTGCTTTTAGGAACACTACTTTTTAGTGGATGTTCCACTAAAAAGGATGCGGCACTAAACCGTAACTGGCACGCTTTAAACACAAAGTATAATACCCTATACAATGGTAATATTGCTTTTGAGGAAGGTCGTGTTGCATTAAACGATAGTTACCGAGACGACTATTGGGAAGTGTTACCCATAGAGCGTTTGGAAGTGACCGGAGAGGTAAAGCTAGATTCCGAAGATAACAATCCTAATTTTTTACTAGCAGAGGATAAGGCTACAAAGGCCATTCAGAAGCATAGTATGGATATTAAGGACGAAGAGCGTAATCCACAGACAGATGAAGCTTTTCTGCTTCTTGGAAAAGCTCGCTATTTTGACGAACGTTACATTCCTGCCTTAGAGGCCTTCAATTACATTCTGAATAAGTATTCGCAAAGCGATAAACTGAACGAGGCCACCATTTGGAGAGAGAAAACCAATATTAGACTGGAAAACGAGGATTTGGCGATTAGGAATTTGAAGCGTCTTATGAAATATGAGACATTAAAGGACCAAGAGTATGCTGATGCTCGCGCTATGTTGGCCCAAGCGTACATTAATTTAAATGTACCGGATACGGCAATCCAACAATTAAAGATAGCATCCTATTACACCCAAAAAAACCCAGAAAAAGGCAGATACTATTACATCATAGGTCAGTTATACAACGTAATAGGCCATAAAGACAGCGCTAATTATGCCTACGATAAGGTGATTGAGCTAAACAGGAAATCGCCAAGGGTTTACATGATCAATGCAGAGATACAGAAAATTAGGAATACGGTTATTACTGCTGAGAATAAAGAGGAAGTACTGGAATACCTGACATGGTTGGAAGAAAATAGGGAAAACAGACCATTTTTGGATAAAATCTTTCGTCAAGTAGCCGAATTTCATTTGGAGCAAGAGTCTGATAGTCTCGCGGTAGCCTATTTCAATAAATCGCTTCGGGCGACACAAAATACACCCAAATTAAATGCGTTGAATTACGAGAATCTGGCGGAGTACAATTTTGACAGGAACGGTTATAAAGACGCAGGAGCCTATTATGATAGCGTCTTGCCCAATTTGGATGAGAATTCAAAAAAATACAGAATCGTTAAAAGGAAGTTGGACAATTTGGAAGATGTTATCAAATACGAAGATATCGTTCAATATACAGATAGTGTGATTACACTTTACGAACTGCCGGTAGACGACCGTATCGCATATTTTGAAAATCATATTTCCGAGTTAAAAAAGGCGCAAGAAGCAGCACAGAAAAAGGAAAAAGACAAGATAACAGAAGGATTTGCATCGTTTGCAAAAAGTAAGGGTGGTAAGGAAAACAAAGGTAAATTCTACTTCTATAATATTACCAGTCTTGGTTATGGCCAAAATGAGTTTAGGAACAGATGGGGCAATAGGGAACTGTCCGATGACTGGCGTTGGTCCGACAAAGCCATTGCAAAAGTGTCAGAAGCAACAGGAGAACTTGTTGCGGAACTTCCGTCAGATGCGCAGTTGACTGAGGACGAAAAATTCTCCTTGGATTTCTATATGGATCGTGTGCCCAAAGAAGTAACGGTTATCGATAGTCTAAGAACGGAGCGTAATTTTGCGAATTACCAATTGGGTTTAATCTACAAGGAAAAGTTTAAGGAAAACCTTTTGGCGGCTGGGAAGTTAGAGAATGTATTGGAATCCAACCCAGAGGAACGTTTGGTTCTTCCATCAAAATATAACCTGTATAAAATATACGAGGAAGAAGGCAGTCCGTTAACGGCTTCGATGAAGGCAGATATCATAGCGAATCATGCAGATTCTCGCTACGCGGAAATACTCTTGAATCCTCAAGCGGTGTTGGCAAATGATTCCGACAGTCCGGAGAAACGCTATCAAAACTTATATAAAAAATACAACAACCAGGAATTTCTTCAAGTAATTACTGCATCAGAAGAAAACATCAATAGATTTACAGGGGATGCTATTGTGCCAAAATTTGAAATGCTTAAGGCCAATGCTATTGGAAGACTACAGGGTTTTGAAGATTTCAAGGAAGCCTTAAATTATGTAGCGCTTACCTATCCCAACAATCCTGAAGGGAAAAAGGCAGAGCAGATGATTTCGGAACAGTTACCTAAATTGGAACAAAAAGAATTTTCTCCTGAGACAGACTCTAAAGGAACCTCTAATTGGAAGGTGATGTTCCCTTTTAAAAGGAGTAACAACGAAAAAGCCTTAAAGCTGATGGAGTTATTGGAGAAATCCATCACAGACTTGAAATATAGAAATAGTGTGTCCAAGGATATTTACAATTTGGAAGACCAGTTTGTTGTTGTGCATGGCTTTAAATCAAAAGAATTTGCCCTGGGTTACGCAGAGCTTTTAAAAAACAATAAGGATTACCGGGTTGCTGATAAGAATTTTGTAATTT
>CAZMUV010000057.1:0-22909 GCA_964569345.1 uncultured Maribacter sp.
TTGGTTATTGGTTATTGGTTATTGGTTATTGGTTTGCAAATTATTTAAAAATACTCTTAAAATTACGATTGTAAAAGCTATTCCAATATTTACATTGCTATGAGGAAAGAAGATCTCGTCAACTAAGGCTTTACAAACAAGAAGTAGTCATACCTTTTCTTAGGCTAAAGACTAATATTTTTATTTAAACTTCACCATTTCCTTAATCTTTATGGCTTTCTCGAAATGGTCTAGCTTATTTTCCATAATCCACCATTTGGCTACCTCCATTAAAAGTTCAGGATTATCATTTTTATTCTTGAAAAAAGCGTAGAATGAAAGTCCTACATTTTCGCCCTTCAATAAAATTTTACGATTACAAACTTCAATAATCCTTTCTCGTATCTCTTTATTCATCCTTTTAGTTGAAGTTACCCTCTTTGACTATTTCCAAACATCCAAAGCCTCGTCTCGGAGCAATTGGGTCATTTTAAACTCGGTATAGCGTAGTTTGGATTCCATACTAAAAAATGATTTGGAATAGGTAAAACCAAAGTCTTGCGCATCTTCGGCGGATGCTCCATAGTAGATTTCCTTGAATCGTGCCCAATGGCAAGCTCCAAGGCACATCATACAAGGCTCGCAACTGGTATATAGGATACACCCTTTCAGGTTATCCCTTCCTATTCGATTGCAGGCAACCTGAATCGCAAGCAGCTCTGCATGTTGGGTTAAATCATCTTTTCCCCTTACAAGATTATGAACCTCACAGATAACTTCGTTGTCCCTAACTATTAATGCGCCAAATGAACCTCCCTCTGTTGAATCTCTTCCTTCCTTAGCCTTATTGATAGCTCTTCTTAAATAGCTTTCATGCATTTATTTATCCTTTAATGAAATTATAATTTTCCAAAACAAAACCTTTGTTCCTCATATAATCGGCTGATACATGAACTAAAAACAAAGCGATTTCGAGTATTGGACCGGCTGATATATAGTGCTTAGTTTCATGACCAGGTGTAGTCCTAGCTATTTAACTTATACCCATTATCCTAGGTAACCTTCAGTTTTAATTATATGATACAAAACCTTACTGAGAGGTACAACAGATGCTGTTACCGTTGAAACTATATTCTAGAACGTTAACTTCTCAACAGCCGCAATGGTCTCCCCTAAATCAGCATAGCTTAGCGCATCATTAAGAAAATAGCTTTCAAAAGCAGATGGAGGCAGATAGATGCCCTGATTTAGCATACCGTGGAAATAGGCATTGAAACGTTCGTTATTTCCCTTGGCGGAAGATGCAAAATCTACTACAGGTTCGTCCGTAAAGTGCACTGAAATCATACTACCGTAACGATTAATTTGATGCGAGACTCCTTTTTTCTCCAAGGCCTTACCAATACCCTCATGCAGAAAAGCGGTTTTTTTGGCGAGACTGTCAAATATATCTGGATTATCGTTTAGCTCCGTAAGCATAGCCAATCCAGCACTCATGGCCAATGGATTTCCACTTAGGGTTCCTGCTTGGTAGACAGGACCGTCTGGCGCCAATTGGTTCATGATTTCCGTTTTGGCGGCAAATGCACCCACAGGTAATCCACCACCGATTACCTTACCAAATGTGACGATATCCGCTTTTATGCCCAAGGCTTCTTGCGCACCACCTTTTCCTAATCGAAAACCGGTCATCACTTCATCAAAAATTAGTAGAATGCCTTCCGCAGTGCATAATTCCCGCAGGCCTTTTATAAAAGCATCGGTGGGTACAATACAACCCATATTTCCGGCAACAGGCTCAATAATTATAGCGGCTATTTCACCTTTATTGGCATTTACCAAAGTTTGCACTTCTTCAAGGTTATTATATGCCGCCAACAAAGTATCCTTAGCGGTACCTTGGGTTACACCGGGACTATTGGGACTACCAAAAGTAACCGCTCCACTACCCGCTTGAATCAAAAAAGAGTCCGAATGGCCGTGATAGCATCCAGCGAATTTTATAATCTTATCCTTTCCAGTATAACCACGTGCCAAACGTACAGCACTCATGCAGGCCTCCGTACCACTATTTACGAAACGTATCTTATCAATATTTGGCACCATAGAAACCGCCAACTTGGCCAACTCGGTTTCAATTTCCGTTGGCATTCCAAAAGAAGTTCCTTTTTTGGCCTTGTCTATAATCGCGTTTATTACAGGTTCAAAAGCATGGCCTAAAATCATAGGACCCCAAGAGGCTATATAATCAATTAGCCTATTCCCATCCTCATCATATAAGTAAGCACCTTTGGCCTCATTTACAAAAATAGGGTCTCCACCTACAGCTTTAAAAGCTCTTACGGGAGAGTTGACACCACCCGGTATATATTTTTTCGCCTCTGCAAACAAGGCACTACTTCTTTTGTATATCATGGATTACTTGTTCATTTGGGTCGTTTTGACCATCAATTTTTGACCTACAGAAAGATTGGCATCCCTTAGTTGATTCAATTTCATTAACGCGTCAATAGAAACATAATATCGCTTGGACAGGGAATACAACGTATCTCCCTTTCTAACGATATGGACCGCATTTTTTTCTGCAATTACAGGCTTGTTATTTTCATAGACCGATTTGGAAACTCTAGTATCATATTGGTCTAATTGATGTTTTTCAATGAGGTAAATAAGCTTTTGGGGGTATTTTTTATCGGTTGCGTAGCCTGCTTTACGCAGTCCTTTTGCCCAGTTTTTATAATCTGTAGTATCATAATCAAACAAAAAGGCATATCTACTGCGAGTGGAAAGAAAAATGCTGTGATCTCTATACGAATACATAGGATGATTATACTTTCTAAAGCACTCCCCTTTTGCATCGTCGTCATGAAAATCGTAATCGCCCTGCCAACCGGTATGGCATTTAATGCCGAAATGGTTGTTGGTTTTCCTGGCTAATTCGCCTTTTCCATAGCCACTTTCCAAAAGTCCTTGTGCTAGGGTGATACTCGCTGGAATACCATAGGCCTTCATTTCCAATTGGGCAATTTCAGAAAAGGTTGCAATATAGTCGGGTATATCATCAATTTCAAAATTGACAAATCTGCCTGTATCTGGGAGCAAATCTCCTTTACGCTCAGCTTTCGTGGCTTTAGAACTGGGCTTTGCCTTCTGACGCTCTGTAAGGACATTTTTGGTCCTCATAGCGTCGGAGTAGGCTTTTTTAGATTTACAACCTGTAAAAAAGATACTTAGGACTAGCAGCAATAGTAGAATTCTGTTATTCATAGTTCTAACAAAGGTAAATTTTTCTTTTTCAGCACCGTATTCATTCCCTCAATTCCTTGAATTCCGCCTGTATGCACAGCCAAAATCTTAGTGCCTTTAGCAAAATTATCATTCTTAATCATATGGAACAACCCAAATAGCATTTTTCCCGTATAAATGGGATCTAAAGGAATACCGGTTTCTGCCTTAAAATTATTAATGAATACCACTAATTCACTCGTAATTTTAGCATAACCGCCAAAGTGATATTCTGTAAGCAACCTCCAATTATGCTTTATGGTAATTTGGTTAATAGTTTCCTTTAGAAAATCTCCTTTTAAGGCAGAAAAACCCAACACTTGTTGGTGTTGATGAGAGGTATTTATGAGTCCGGCTACGGTTCCACCTGTTCCTACGCAGGTACAGATAATATCAAATTCTGAATCCTGCGCTACCAAAATTTCTTCACAACCCTTTACGGCTAATGGGTTGGTACCGCCCTCTGGAATTAAATAAAAGTCTCCGTATTCCTTTTTTAGTAGCGCGATAAATTCAATATGCTCCTTTTCCTTGTAGGCTTGTCTACTTACAAATTTGAACCGCATCCCATTTTCGTATGCTTGTGCTAAAGTTGGGTTTTGGTGCCAGTTTTCGTGGAGCTCTTCCCCCCTAATTACCCCGATGGTTTTAATTCCCCGTTCCCTACCAGCATAAGCAACCGCTGCAATATGGTTTGAAAAAGCACCGCCGAAAGTCAGTAGGGTACTGCATCCTTTTTCTTGGGCGGCTTTTAAATTGTACTTTAATTTTCGGTATTTATTTCCGGATACGAATGGATGTAACAAATCCTCTCGTTTTAGAGCTAGAATGATATTTTTTTCCTCAAGGATAGGAAGATGTACGTATTGATTTATGCTCTGCAAACTTGTTGAGTTCAGGCGCAAAGATATTTAATAAAGCTGAACGGTTTACGTTGGGAAAGGTAATCTGATTGGCTCTCATTATAATAAGCCTCCCGCTCAAAGCTAATATTCTGGTAAGCACGGTAACTGTCCAAATACCAAATGGTTCGTAGCAACCATTCTGCAATGTAAAGTATGTAAAAGGGTAGGATAAGTAATTCTCGTTGTTGCCTTAAATGAATTTTCTCGTGATTGATAAGAACAGTATCCTCTTTAAACGCATCACTTTTCAAAAAAATGAAGGGCCACAAGGAAAGTCCTACATAGTTTTTATAGAAGAAATGTTTGAAAACCAATATCATAGGCAACTGCGTAATCTATCTACACAAAGGTAATTATTAAATTTTTGACCAAAAAACATACTAGTTTTTCTTACCAACAATCCGGTCAAACGGAATAACGCCTTAATTGACTCATTAAATTGACACTTAAACTAAGTGTTATCAATGGAAAACGAGTAACTTTATTATGGTAATGCAAAGCAATAAAGATTGAAAATATACCTTTACAAAACGACCACTAAATAACATATGTATCTGGTTAACAAGTTTAAAAATCAATGAAAGAAATTATCCCAATTGAAGAAGGTGATTTTTATTGGACAGAAGAAGGATATCGCGTTTTTACCAAACAGTTTCATTTAAAACGCGGTTATTGTTGTGAAAGCGGCTGTAGACATTGTCCTTATGGTTATGACCCAAAAACAAACAGCCAATGAACATCATTATGTTCGGCATGATTTTTGGTGCTTATTTTCCGAAAGATAAAGAGGCCCCTAATTAAAAAATAAGTATATGAAAAAGCTAAAATTACTCCTATTACCAGTACTTGCCCTTGTATTCCTTAGTTCCTGTAACGCGGTGCGGGTACTATCCGATTATGATGAAAAGGCCAATTTCAGTTCCTATAATTCCTATGCTTTTTATAAAACCGGAATCGATAAAGCTGAAATTTCAGACTTGGATAAAAAACGCATCCTTAGGGCCGTAGAGACAGAGATGGCATCCAGGGGATTCGTAAAATCTGATAAGCCAGATATCCTAATCAGCATCTTCACTAAGGAGCAGGAGCGCGTAGACGTGTACAACAACAACTTCGGTTGGGGCGGTATGGGCGGCTGGGGCTGGGGAGGTTACGGTGGCTGGGGCATGGGCGGCTGGGGACCTGGAGTTGGTTGGGGCTGGGGCGGCGGCAACATGGTAAGTACAAGTACTGAAGGTTCCCTGTATATTGACTTGATAGATACCCAAACCAAACAATTGGTTTGGCAAGGAAAAGGTGAAGGCACTTTGGCCAATACCAAAAACATTCAAAAGAAAAAACAACGTATAAACGAGTTTGTCTCACAGATTATGGAGCAGTATCCGCCTAATGGGGTTGCGGCAAAGTAAGTTTTATAACATACAAAAATAAAAATCCAGCATGTATATTCAGATAGATGCTGGATTTTTATTTTCTACAATAGCGGAAAATGTTGGCTATTTTTGACCTCGTTCAATACAAAGGCGCTTTTGACAGCACCAATATTGGGAAGACTGGCTATCTTGGATTTTGCAAAATCATAATAAGCATCCAGATTTTTGACCGTGACCTTTAATAGAAAATCGAACTCTCCTCCTACTACATAACAGGCCGTTATTTCTTTCAGTTCTTGAATCCTTAATAGAAAATCATCCATAAAGCTACCTTTTTGAGCCTCTAAGGAAACAAAACTGAATACCGTAATACTCTCTTCTATTTTATCCGTATTTAAAATAGCAACATAGCCTTTTATAAACCCCTCCTTTTCTAATCTTTTTATTCGTTCATAAACCGGAGTTTTGGTTAGCCCCAACTTCTCTGCAATGGTTTTTGCACCCGTTTTGGCATCATTTTCTAACATTTTTAATATTCGTCGGTCTATACTGTCTAAATTTTCCGGCATACTATTTCCTGTTTTGCGTATTGCTAAACTATACAATTCATACTATATTCCTTCATATTACCAATTAAATAGGAATTATTACTAAACTTAAATCAATATAAATAAAATTAACCCATATTAACTACCTTTAATAGAAATTAATATATCATGCACTATCTTTCACAAGCTAACATTGCACGTTTTAGCGCTCCGCTGGACGACCCAATGATGAAAGAGATTGTAGATTTTTTGGAACCGGCAAATAAACTTGCAGAGGAAAGTCCTGGATTTATATGGCGCTTAAAAGACGAGGAAGGGCGTTCCACATCGTATCTAAAATCACCCTTCAAGGACGAAATGATGGCAATTAATATAAGTGTATGGGAAGACATGGAATCTTTTAAAAACTTTGTGTATGGTTCCGTTCACAGCTATTTCCTTAAGAACAAGAAAAAATGGTTTGACCTTTCGCAACCCTCTCAGTTTATGATGTGGTGGATTCCATCGGGCGAAGTACCATCCTTAGAGCCAATGAAGGAAAAATTAGAATACCATCAAAAGCTTGGGGATACTCCTCCAGCATTTTCTAAGCGCTCCCTGTTTGACGCCCAAGGCAACGCCGTTAAATTATCCTAATCATGAACTACGAAAGCAACCCCATACTAGACAAACTTCCAAAGCATCTAAAACAATACATAAAACCGCAAAATTATGCTGACTATACAGCTGTAAACCAAGCGGTTTGGCGCTATGTGATGCGAAAAAATGTAGATTATCTGAGCCAAGTTGCACACGGCTCATATATGGACGGACTAAAAAAAACAGGGATTTCCGTAGACTATATCCCCAACATGTACGGCATGAACCGTATCCTAAAGGATTTGGGATGGGCTGCCGTTGCTGTGGATGGCTTTATTCCGCCAGCAGCATTTATGGAGTTTCAGGCGTACAATGTACTCGTTATTGCTTCGGATATACGCCAGTTAGAACATATAGAATATACACCTGCACCCGATATTATTCACGAAGGTGCAGGACATGCACCTATCATTGCCAACCCAGAGTATGCCGAATATCTTAGGCGTTTTGGAGAAATTGGATGTAAAGCGGTATCCAGTGCCAAGGATTTTGAACTCTACGAAGCGGTGCGTCACTTGTCTATCATTAAAGAGGCCAAGGGTACCGACCCTTTGGAAATAGAAAAAGCCGAAAAGCATATTGAGGAGCTTCAAGAAAACATGGGCGAACCCAGCGAAATGGCGCTCATACGAAATCTGCATTGGTGGACGGTGGAATACGGACTTATAGGCTCCTTAGAAAACCCAAAAATATACGGAGCTGGATTGCTATCTTCCATCGGTGAAAGCGCTTGGTGTATGACGGACGAAGTTGAAAAAATCCCTTATTCTATCGCGGCAGCGCATACTGCTTTTGATATTACAAAACCGCAGCCACAACTGTTCGTAACGCCAGACTTTGCTTTTCTAAATCAGGTATTAGAGGATTTTACCAATACCATGGCCCTACGAACGGGCGGACTCCAAGGCATCCAAAAATTGATACATTCCAAAGAGCTAGGTACGATAGAACTAAGCACAGGATTACAGGTCTCTGGAAATTTTGAGTATGTGATAGCGCATGAGGGACAGCCCGTTTATTTTCAGACGGCGGGGAGATCTGCTCTAGCATTTCATGAAAAAGAATTGGTTGGACAGGACACAAACAAACACACTACCGGATTTGGCTCACCAATAGGCCGCCTAAAAGGCATCAACATTGCCATAGAGGAAATGAGTCCGAGGGACTTAAAGGCATACAAAATTTACGAAGGAGAAGTTGTCTCCTTAGATTTCGTCGGCGATATAAATGTAAGTGGGAAAATAATTACGGGGACAAGAAACCTTCAAGGACAAATCATTCTCATCACTTTTGAGAACTGTTCCGTTACTCATAAAGGAAAAATACTGTTCGAATCTAATTTGGAATCATACAACATGGCTATTGGAGAACAAATCGTCTCTGCCTATAACGGCCCGGCAGATATAAACAGTTTTGATCTTTTAGACCATAAACTAAGCAAAACCATTGTAAACAAGGAGGATAACCGGGACAATCAAATAACGCTGTACTACCAACAAATACGCGATTTTAGGGATGGGAAGAATACCACTATTTCAAGAAACAAGGTATTTAAAGAAATAAAAGAACGATTTCCTCAAGATTGGCTTTTATCCGTTGAATTATATGAATTGGCAATTACCAATGGGGATACTGATTTCGCCTTAAATATCAAAAATCATTTAGAGCAAGTGAAGCGCAAACAACCAAAACTGGGACATTTAATTGATGATGGTTTATCTTTAGTGGACAAGCCTACAATCACTACTGTTTAAGTTGCAACTCGATAAAATCGCCAATGGGAACATCTTCATAAACCAATATCCACCCCATACTATTCGTCAAAATATAGAATTTTTGGAGTTCGCTCAGCAGTCTATTCTTTGCGTTTGTCTTTAGACTAGATGTTTCTATCTTTTTAAGTAGGGAGGCTTTAACGTCACGCTTTATCTGATTGTAATCTCCAGCATCAAAAGGGTTCAGATAATCAGAAGTTACATCGTAATATTCAAAATCGGGATTCAGTTTTATTTCCGGTTCGGGAATGCTACTTATACGCAGTGTTTTATTAGCTTGATCTAATTCAAAGGTTATTTTAGATAGGTCATAGGCAATAAACACATCTGCATTTACTACAACCAAGGCCTTTTTATCTGCGGTTATCAAAGGTCCAAATAGTTCTTTAGAATCCTTATAATTATAGACCTCAGCAAAATGGCCTTCGGTCACTATTAATTTAGAAACATTATCTATTTGCTGCTGAATCAGCATGGAGTTTTCTTGCAGAATTGCTTTGGTTTCCTTTTCATCGGCGCAAGTCCGAAAAACAAAAAAAACAGCTAATGCCGTCACAATACCTATTAAAACTTTCTTCATATAAAACTACTAGTGTTCATAAACTAAATTCCATGAACGGAAATGCCTTCTTAATATCGTCTATTTTCTGTTGAAGGGAATTCTGAAATTTCTGATGCCCTCCACTATTCGGGTCAAAAGGTCTGTGCTGTGTACCTTTTTGTACTTCCTCTACCTTTTTCATAGTTTCTTTGGTGTCAACAGATATCCAAACCCCTACAAACTTCTCCCAAATATAGTCTATGGCTAATTGATTAGGGTGTACCATATCCCTTTCGTAAAAACGGTAGTCCCGTAACTCATCCATAATCAATTCATAGGCCGGAAAATAAAAACCTTTAACTCCTAAATGGGAAACTTCTAGCAATTGATGTACTGCCGTTATTAGGTGTGATTTACTTCTTTGATTTTCAACAAAACCATCTTTAAGATGCCGTACAGGTGAAATGGTAACTATTACTTGTGCATTTTTATTTATGTTTTGAATTTGAGAAACTGTGCACTGCAAGCTTGAAGCTATTTCGGCAACAGTTAACAACCGCTTGTCAAATTCTTTTTGGGGGACTTTATGACAGTTGGCCACGGTTTTTCCTGTTTCCTTTCTCCGGTATACCCATGCTGTACCTAAGGTAATACTAATGTGAGTCGCTTTGCTTAGCTGCTCCTCCGTCTGCACAAGTTGGGCATTTAAGTTTTCCAAAAGCCTTTCTTTGTGCACATCGCTTAAACTGCTATGAGCATCATAACAATGCCAGCGTTCATTTAAAAAAAACAGCTCTTCTTCTGTGTAATAATCTTTTTTGATAGCCCTGGTAACTAAATTCTCAATCGCCGAAGGGTGGAAAAGAATTCCGAACGAATTTTGTAGTGTTTGGAATTTGAAATAATTGAGTTTAGCGCCAATATTTTCAGAGAAACAAGAACCTAACAATAACAATTGACTATTATAATCTATTTGATTACCTGCTTTTATTAATGGAATTTTGGTTTGGAGTTTCATTTTATCAGTTTATAGTATGCAGTTTCAGTCGGCAGTCTGAATTAATACCGACTACAAATTTCAGCTATTACAAATATCCCTTCGCTTGCTCCAAAGCCTCTCCTATTCCCGCCGGGTTCTTACCTCCAGCCGTGGCAAAAAATGGCTGACCACCCCCACCGCCTTGAATGTGTTTACCAAGTTCGCGCACAATGGTACCGGCGTTCAAATTTTTGGAAGCCACCAATTCCTTAGAAATATAGCATGATAACAGGGCCTTACCGTTTTGTTCAGTTCCGAAAAGAAGAAACAAATTATTCTGGTTCTGTCCCATTTCAAAAGAAAGGTCCTTGATACCAGCAGCATCCAAATCTATCTTTTTAGCTAAAAATTGGATACCGTTTACTTCTTGGAGTTCTTGCGCCAAATCCCCTTTTAAGTTTTTTGCCTTTTCCTTTAACAACTGCGCTACTTGCTTCTTTAATTCTGCGTTTTCTTGCTGAAGACTGGATACCGATTTTATAGGGTCTTGGGCGTTCCCCAATACTTCCTTGATATCTTCTAAGGATTGATTGTTATCGAAAAAGTATTCCTTTACGGCATCACTTGTAATGGCTTCAATCCTGCGGATTCCAGCAGCAACTGCGCCTTCCGACTTCAATTTAAAATGCCAAATATCTCCAGTGTTTTTCACATGTGTACCACCGCATAGTTCTACCGATTTGCCAAACTTTATCGTGCGCACCGTATCCCCATATTTTTCACCGAACAATGCCATAGCTCCAGATGCCAAGGCTTCTTCCATGGGTATATTACGTTTTTCCTCTAAGGCTAATTGCCCTTCTATGCGTGCGTTTACAAAACCCTCAACTTGTGCCAACTCGTCATCTGTCATTTTGGAGAAGTGGGAAAAATCGAACCGTAGCGATTTAGAATGCACGGAAGAACCCTTTTGTTCTACATGCGTTCCCAATACTTCGCGCAACGCTTGGTGTAATAAATGCGTTGCCGTGTGGTTGGCCTCTGTAAGCTGTCTGTGTTTGGTATCTACCATGGCCTTAAAAGTACCCTCCAGTTTTTTAGGAAGGTTCTTAGCAAAATGTACAATTTCGTTATTTTCTTTTTTCGTGTCGATGATGTATACCACATCGCCATCTACAGATTCTAGATAGCCTTTGTCGCCTGTTTGTCCGCCTCCTTCGGCATAAAACGGGGTAAAATTGAACACCAATTGATACTGTACGCCTTCTTTCTTGGATGTAATTTTTCTATATTTTACAATTTTCACATCGGTCTGCAACGTATCATATCCTATAAATTCCTGTTCGTTATCATAGGCCAACACTTCCCAATCCTGTTTGGACATCTCAGACGCCGATTTGGAGCGTTTTTTCTGCGCTTGCATGGCAGCATCAAATCCGGCTTCATCCAAGGTATATCCTTTTTCGCTTAGGATGAGTGCAGTTAAATCGATAGGAAACCCGAAGGTATCGTACAACTCAAAAGCCTTACCACCGTCTATGGTATTGGTCTTGGCGTTGGAAATTATGACATCCAGCAGCACCAAACCTTGATCCAGGGTTTTTAAGAAGGAATGTTCCTCCTCCTTAATAACGTTCTGTATCAGTTGCTTCTGTTCCTTTAATTCAGGGAATGCATCTCCCATTGTCTGGGCAAGGACATTCACCAAACGAAACATAAAAGGTTCCTTGGTATTTAGAAACGTAAAGCCATATCGCACCGCACGGCGCAGTATTCTGCGGATTACGTACCCTGCTCCCGTATTGCTCGGCAACTGTCCATCCGCAATGGAAAACGCCACTGCCCTAATATGATCGGCAATTACACGTATAGCAATATCAACTTCTTCATCCTTTCCATAATCGGCATTAGCAATAGTTTCAATTTCACGTATCAGAGGTGTAAACACATCGGTATCGTAATTTGATTTAACGTTCTGCATTACCATACACAACCTTTCAAAACCCATTCCCGTATCTACATGCTTCGCAGGCAAAGGCTCTAAACTACCATCTGCTTTGCGGTTGTACTGCATAAAAACCAAGTTCCAAATCTCTACTACTAAAGGATGGTCCGCATTTACTAAACTTGCACCCGACACCTTTTCCTTTTCTTCCTTTGAGCGTATATCTACGTGGATTTCTGAACAGGGGCCACAAGGGCCTTGGTCTCCCATTTCCCAAAAATTATCTTTTTTATTACCTAGAATAATTCGGTCTTCCGGCACAATCTTACGCCATAGCTCGTAAGCTTCATTGTCTTTTCCTAGCTTATCGGCATCATCACTTCCTTCAAAAACAGAAACATATAGACTCTCTTTATCAATCTTTAAAACATCGGTCAACAATTCCCATGCCCAAGTAATAGCCTCTTCTTTAAAGTAATCTCCAAAGCTCCAGTTACCCAACATCTCGAACATCGTATGATGGTAGGTGTCCTTCCCTACCTCTTCCAAATCATTATGTTTGCCACTTACCCTAAGGCATTTTTGCGAATCCGAAACCCTCGTTGCCTTAGGTTCAGAGATTCCCAAAAAATACTCCTTAAACTGATTCATACCCGCGTTTGTAAAAAGCAAGGTGGGGTCATCTTTAATGACCATAGGGGCAGAAGGCACGATTTTGTGCTTTTTACCTTCAAAAAATTGTAAAAATTGCTTTCGTATATCCTTGGAATTCATCTAAAATGCTAAGCTTTTACAAATTTTAACTGTTTGTAGAAAACAATTTTTATATTTGTTTGTTATGTTAAAAATAAATCACAAAAATAGTATAAAATCTATTCATGTCTAAGGTAAAATACTATTACGACCCAGACACGCTATCGTATCGAAAGATAGAACCTGAAAAATCTAGACGCTACCGCAATATTGTCTTTTTCTTTTTGGGAGCATTTCTTTTTGGTTTTTTAGGACTGATATTACTTTTAAACACCAACTTAATCAACACCCCAAGGGAACTTTCCTTGGCTCGAGAAGTTAAAAATTACGAACTTCAATTTGAGCTTCTGAATAAAAAAATGGAACATATTGAAGATGTTCTGGTAAATATAGAGGACCGAGACAACAACATATACCGTCTTTATTTTGAAGCTAATCCTATTCCGGAAGAACAAAGGCGTGCAGGTTTTGGAGGCATTAACCGTTATAAATCACTGGAGGGCTTCAATAATTCCGATATGGTCATCGCTACCACCCAACGGTTGGATATTATTAAGAAACAAATGACCATACAATCCAAATCCTTGGATGAGATTACTAAGTTGGCAGAGGAAAAAGAAAAGCTTTTAGTCGCTATTCCTGCCATACAACCTATTAACAACGAGGATTTGAAAAGAATGGCATCTGGTTACGGGTGGCGTTCCGATCCTTTTACAAAGGCAAGAAAAATGCATTATGGGATGGATTTTACGGCACCAAAAGGCACTCCAATTTACGCAACTGGAGATGGTAAAATAACCAGAGCTGATAATAATTCATCTGGATATGGAAAACACATTCGTATTGATCACGGCTACGGATATTTGAGTCTCTACGCGCATCTTAGTCAATACAACGTTAAGAAGGGCAAAAAGGTTAAAAGAGGGGATCTCATCGGTTTTGTGGGTAGTACAGGACGTTCAGAAGCGCCTCATTTACACTATGAGGTATGGAAAGACAAAGACCGTATAAACCCTTTAAATTTCTACTATGGTAGTTTATCCCCAGAGGAATTTGAGAATATGTTGAAATACGCAAACCAAGAAAACCAATCCCTGGACTAATGCAAATAGAACTCCCTGAAAAAAGATATTATGGCATTGGAGAAGTTGCCCGTGCTTTTAATGTAAACACCAGCCTTATCCGTTTTTGGGAAAAGGAATTTGATGTATTACAACCCAAAAAAAATGCTAAGGGAAACCGAAAATTTACCCCGCAGGATATAAAGAATCTCCAACTCATCTATCATTTGGTAAAAGAACGTGGCTTTACGTTGGATGGTGCAAAGACACACTTAAAGGAGGAAAAACAAAAGACATTATCTAATTTTGATATCATACAAAAATTGGAAGGTGTAAAAGCAGAACTTATCAAAATTAAGAATCAACTATAAAAATTAAACCATTTGTTCCTTAAAGGAACTAGCTAAACAACACTAATCATGAAAAAAGGAATTATTGCATTAATTGTACTAGGCGTCATCGCTTTTGGACTATACCAATGGGGTGTTGGGTTTAATAATACCGCAATTGCATTGAAAGAAACTTCTACCAAAACATGGGCCAATGTAGAAAGCTCCTACCAACGTAGAAACGATCTAATCGGAAACTTGGTTAAAACCGTACAAGGTGCTGCAGATTTTGAAAGAGGAACACTAACAGATGTCATAGAAGCCCGGGCAAAAGCAACATCCGTAAGCATAGACCCTACCAACATTACACCAGAACAGCTGGCACAATTTAATCAAGCTCAAAGCGGCTTAAGTGGAGCTTTAAGTAAGCTTTTAGTTACCGTAGAGCGCTATCCAGACTTAAAAGCAAATCAGAATTTCCTAGAACTGCAATCACAGTTGGAAGGCACGGAAAATAGAATCAACGTAGCACGTGACCGTTTTAATGCCTCGGTAGAACCCTACAATCTACACATCAAAAAATTCCCGAATTCCGTTTTGGCTGGGATCTTCAATTTTGATGAATTAGCTTATTTTAAATCCGAAGCCGGTTCGGAACAAGCACCTGATGTTAATTTTGATTTTGAATAGAACCCTATGTCCAGAGTCGAGGATTTTTTAAGTGTTACGGACGAACAGGAAATCGTGGAAGCGATTCTGAAAGCCGAAACAAACACATCCGGAGAAATTAGGGTACATATAGAATCCCATACCCGACTGGATCATTATAAGCGAGCTAGGGAAGTATTTCATCTTCTTAAAATGGACAATACAAAGCAAGAGAATGGTGTGCTTTTATATGTTGCTGTAAACGACCGAAAATTCGCTATTTGTGGCGATAAGGGCATAGACAAAGTGGTTCCCGAAGATTTTTGGGAGTCTACCAAAGATGTCATTCAGTCCCACTTTAAAAAGGGAAACTTTAAAGACGGTATTTTAGAAGGAGTGCTAAAAGCAGGTACCGAATTGGAAAAGCATTTTCCTCGGAAACATGGCGACACTAACGAATTAAGCAATGAGGTATCTAAAGGCTAGTCTTAGCTTTTTATTGTTAATGTGCTTTATCCCTATTTGGGGACAGTTTGAAATACCCGAAAAACCAGAAAAAGAAACCAGTGTTTACGACTATATAAATCTACTATCTGATGTTCAGAAAAATGCTCTGGAACAAAAGTTGATACGCTACTCAGACAGTACTTCTACACAAATTGTAGTTGCCATCATTGCTAGTACAGAAGGCGAAAATATCACGTATCTTGGTGCGCAATGGGGCCAAAAATGGGGTATTGGCCAAGCAGGGAAAGACAATGGAGTCTTGCTAATACTGGCAAGGGATGATAGAAAAATAGCGATTAATACAGGGTACGGGGTAGAAGGGAATCTTACAGATGCCATGTCGCGACGCATCATAGAAACCGTTATCGTACCTGAATTTAAAACGGGTGACTATTATGGTGGATTGAATAATGGAGCCGATACTATTTTTAAGGTTTTAAACGGTGAGTTTACAGAAGACCGAAGTTCTACCACAGAGGACGGATTTCCGCTAAGGGCCTTGTTTCCCTTTATTGTCTTCTTTATCATCTTGATAATACTTTCCAAGCGCAATAAGGGCGGCGGTAATGGCAACGGAGGTCGAAAGAACCAAGGATTGAATCTTTGGGATGTCATTATCCTAAGCAATATGGGACGCAGCGGAAGAACCGGAGGAGGTTTTGGAAGTGGTGGAGGCAGCTTTGGCGGCGGCGGATTTGGTGGTGGCTTCGGTGGAGGTGGATTTGGTGGTGGAGGCGCATCCGGAGGGTGGTAACTCAAATAAAAGTTCAAGTATCAACCTCAAATACAAACACAAAAATCACATTCAAACATAAAGGCTAATAGTTTATTTGTCGTTATTTCATTTTCTTTATCATAACAACTACGAACTAAGGAAACCTAAAGCAAAAGATACCGTATCGTTCGAGGTCTCACCATCATGCCTTAGGCCACCTACTTCTTCCGCATAAAAACAGTAATAGGAACTCCAGTAAAATCAAATTCCTCCCTAATCTTATTTTCAAGATAGCGCTTATAAGGCTCTTTTACATACTGTGGTAGGTTGCAGAAAAAAGCAAACTGAGGATACGGTGTAGGCAATTGCGTACAAAACTTAATCTTCACGTATTTACCCTTGTACGCCGGTGGTGGATAGGCTTCGATTAGCGGAAGCATTACATCATTAAACTTACGGGTTATAATTTTTTTACTTCTATTCTTATGGACATCTACAGCCGTTTCAATAGCCTTAAAAATACGTTGCTTTGTTAATACCGAAACAAATAAAATAGGAACATCTACAAATGGAGATATCGCTTGCTTTATTCTTTCCGTATATTGTTTTATAGTATTGGTCTCCTTATCCTCAACCAAATCCCACTTGTTTACTAGAATTACAATACCCTTGTGATTGCGTTGCGCTAACCAGAAAATATTTTCTACCTGACCATCAAAACCTCGGGTAGCGTCCAACAACAACAAACAAACATCACAATGCTCTATGGCTCGCACGGATCGCATAACGGAATAAAACTCCAAGTCTTCCTTTACCTTAGCTTTCCTGCGTATTCCTGCGGTATCTACAAGGTTAAACTCAAAACCAAACCTATTGTACTTTGTATCTATACTGTCCCTAGTGGTACCTGCAATATCGGTTACAATATATCTATCCTCACCAATAAGCGCGTTTATAAAAGATGATTTACCTGCATTTGGTCTACCTACTACGGCAAATCTCGGTAGTTCTGTTTCTTCTTCCTCAACATCTGGGAGGTCTTTCACTAAAGCGTCCAAAAGTTCTCCTGTTCCGCTACCGTTTATGCTAGAAAGCGTATAATATTCTCCTAATCCCAACGAATAGAATTCTACTGCATCTTCTTGCCGCATGGCATTATCTACCTTATTAATGGCAAGATAAACTGGCTTATTTACCCTTCTTAATAATTTGGCAACATCCTCATCCATACCAGTTACACCGGTATTTACATCTACCATAAAAATAATAGCATCTGCCTCTGCTATGGCCAGCTCTACCTGCTTATCTATCTCCTTTTCAAACACATCATCGCTTCCCAAAACATACCCTCCGGTATCAATGATAGAAAACTCCTTGCCGTTCCAGTCGCTTTTTCCGTAATGTCTATCGCGCGTAACTCCGCTAGTTGCATCTACAATAGCTTCACGACGTTGAATTAGTCTATTAAAAAATGTTGATTTACCTACATTAGGCCTTCCCACAATAGCTACAATAGCTCCCATACCTCTAAATTTGGCTGCAAAGGTAATATAAACAAAAGAATATGAGTAAGTTGATGGTAAATATAAAGCTGGACTTTACTTATTGTACCCAAATCGTTTTAACTGCCTACTATCGTTTCTCCAGTTCTTGTTCACCTTAACGTAAAGTTCTATATGTACCTGTTTGTCAAAGAATTTTTCTAAATCTTTTCTAGATTCCACACCCACTTTTTTAAGCGCACTCCCCTTATGACCTATGATGATGCCTTTTTGAGAATCACGTTCGACCATGATTACAGAACGGATACGTATAATTTCCTCGTCCTCAAAAAACTCTTCGGTCTCTACCTCAACGGCATAAGGAATTTCCTTCTTGTAGTATAATAATATTTTCTCTCTGATAGTCTCGTTAACGAAGAAACGCTCTGGCTTATCCGTTAATTGGTCTTTTGGATAATACGGTGGCGAAACAGGTAACAATTCTAAAATACGTTCGAATACCCCTTTAATGTTAAAGTTTTGTAGCGCGGATATTGGATGAATTTCTACCGTGGGTAATTCCTCCTGCCAATACTGTACTTGTTCTTCCAAAAGTTCCTGGGTGGCGGTATCTACCTTGTTCAACAGTAATAAGACTGGAATTTTCGAATTTTTTATTTTCTCAAAAAAGCGTTCGTCCTTTAGTGCCTTCTCCCCTATTTCAACCATATATAACAGCACATCTGCATCCTCAAAGGCCGACTTCACAAAATCCATCATGGAAGTTTGCAAGTCATAGGCTGGTTTAATAATCCCAGGAGTATCCGATAAAATCATCTGAAAATCGTCTCCGTTCACAATACCCAAAATACGGTGCCTAGTCGTTTGGGCCTTGGAGGTAATGATGGACAGTTTTTCGCCCACAAAGGCATTCATCAACGTAGATTTTCCTACGTTGGGATTACCGATGATATTTACAAAACCTGCTTTATGCTCTTTCATGCTTCACTTTTAAAAAATAGGCTTTCATTGCCTTGTTGACCCTTGGCGCCAAATACAGTACCGCTATCATATTTGGAATAACCATGAGTGCAAATGACAAATCGATTAAATTAATCACTAAATCTACCGATGCTACCGCCGCAAAAGTAATACTACCCACGTAAACCAAATTATAAAACTTCCCAATTTTCGCATTGGTGATAAAAGAAAGGCATTTTGTACCGTAATACGAATAGGTAAACAAGGTAGATAAGGCAAAGGCACTTACCACAACCATTAATAGAACGCCGCCATAAGGGATAGCCCTTTCAAAGGCATTTAAAGTCATTGCAATACCGTTGGATTCCGTATCTAAATGAGCACCGCTAATAATAATAACAACCGCCGTAAGCGAACACACGATAATAGTATCAATAAAAGGCCCTAACATGGCCACCAAACCTTCTTGAATCGGTTCTTTTGTTTTGGACTGTCCGTGGAACATAGGTGCAGTACCTACACCAGATTCATTTGAGAAAACAGCCCTACGGACTCCAATAATAATCAGACCCCATAAGCCACCAGTAACCACCGTTTTGAAGTTAAAAGCTTCGGTAAAAATCAATTTAAAAGAGGGGAGTATTTCAGACACATTGGTAAAAAGAATATATACTACAGCGAGTAAATACACCAAAACCATAAATGGAACGATTGCAGTAGCCACTTTTGCTATTTTTTTTAATCCTCCAAAAATCACAAATGAAGTGATGATTGAAAGTACAATACCAATTATTAATTTCCATTGAAAATCGCCCAAGACCATAAAAGCTTCATCGGGCACTATAACGGTCATCAGAGTTTGCGTAAACTGATTGGTGGTAAAGGCAGGTAATACGCCAAACAAACCCGCAACACAAAAGAAAATAGCAAGCGGTTTTGCTTTGTTTCCCATCCCTTTGGTGATATAATACATAGGACCCCCTTGCAGCGCTCCTTCAGAATCTTCACCACGAAACATAATTGATAAGCTACAAGAATAGAATTTAATACTCATCCCGATTATAGCGGTAATCCATATCCAAAAAACGACCCCTGGCCCTCCTAAATAAATAGCAATCGCAACGCCAGCAATATTTCCCATTCCAACCGTTGCCGCAACTGCAGAAGAAAGGGCTTGCAGATGGCTAACTTCACCTGGATCATTAGGGTCATCATACTTACCCGCTGTAATACGTAGCGCATGCTTAAAATAGCGATAGGGCAATAATTTGGAGTAAAAGACCAAAAACAAGCCACCACCAATAATTAGAAAAAGCATAACCCATTCTGTGTAGGGTAATACGCTTGACAAGAATTCATTAATTACTTCCATGTACAAATTAAAAAACCGGTTTAACTCGGTAATTTAGGTATTTTTAAATGGATGACTTGGAAAATATTTATCAAATTAAGTTTTGATAGTAGCGAAAAAGCATCGTATATTTGCAGTCCAAAATTGTTCAGTCAGCCTAATGAACTGAAAGTGTAAAAACTAAGATGACTATTTTGGAAACCCATATCGCGGGATAGAGCAGTAGGTAGCTCGTCGGGCTCATAACCCGAAGGTCACTGGTTCGAGTCCAGTTCCCGCTACAAGGCTTAAGGCCATTTCAACTAACGGTTTGTGTTTCCACAAGCCGTTTTTTTATGTCTAATATTTAGCTGTATAACTTACCAGTGTCCCGTTCCCATTTCCCCTTTAAAAGGTCCAACCAAGTCAGGAGTAATCCATCCTGCATAAAATTCACTGTCCTGTGCCACTACTCGTTTTCCGTCTATATAACATTCAAGATGCTGAGGATAGAATGCTATATGATTTTTCAATGCTGCAAATTCTGTAAAAGGATTCATATACGACCAAGCCACTGGCCGGTCAGACTTCGTTTTTAAAGCCCAGTAAATCGCTTTCCCCTTCCATTCGCACATTGAGGTCTTTACGGGTATTTTTACAAGTGCACTCATGTCAATATCACACTCAGGAATATAATAAGTTGGTGGGCTGGCTGTCTCTAGAACTGCTAGAGCATCAAGGGAATCTGTAATTTTTTTCCCTTTGTATTTGACTACTATTGGTTTGCTTATTCTTTCAATAATTGGTGGCCGCGGAAAATCCCAAACAGACCGCTGCCATTTTTTTGGCGCTATTGCAAAAGGCGGTCTTTTAGTACCCGTATTACCCCAGCTTTTACGAGCCTTTTGTACCGAATTTAGTTCCGATTTTCTTTTCTCATTTAGCCCCATATATTCAGTTTAAACCTTTCATCCTTTTTTTAAACTTTTAATTTTATCTCGGCTCGCTAACATAATGTCCCAACTAATATTTTATTTAATACTCCCCCGCATCTGAAGTTAGTAAACTCTGATTTTAAACTTTCTGGTTTAACAGGAGGAGGTCACCTTTTACAATCAAGTTTAAATCCTATCTGCATTAGTACAGTTGAAATTCATTCCGCTGCTTTAATTTTAATCCAAACCATTCGATGGTCCGAACTGGATTTCCTATCCAACATTAAATCATGTAATGCCTCTCCTTCAACGGGCCAAAAAACACCATGGCCCACTACATTCAAGTCAATAGAAGGAAGAACATAATCTGCTCTTAATTTCCAAAATGCGGTATGGTATTTTCCACTTTCATTAGTTGGGCTTAAGAGCTCACCGCCTTTGCTAGATGGGTTGAATTTATGGTTCACTCTTGGATGGTTCAATAAATCCCCTATACCGCTTCTAATGGAACTGCCTTCATCCGGTGAAGAATTTAAATCTCCCATAATCACAAAGGATGTATCACCTAAAGCTCCCTTTTTACCAAGATCATCGTAAATATAAGAGCCATCTTCATTATCGATATAGTCTGTCCAAAATCTGATTTCATCGTGATTCCTTTTGCCATTTCTATCTTCTTCTCCATCAAAGCCAGGCGGGGTAGGATGACTGGCAAGTACATGTATGGTTTTATCGCCAAATTTTATAGGTACATCCCAATGAGATTTTGACGAAAGCCGAAATTTCTGCCAAGCTTCCGGACTATAAAAATTATCGCCATCCACTGTATTTGTTTTCAAATGATCGGGCATGTCTTTCCACTTAAAAAGTTGAAATGTACGAATGTTCTCTTTGTCTATTGGAAACTTAGAAAGCAATACCATTCCATATTGACCTGGATACCTTCCATAACCATAGGCATCGTTCCCGTTTCCTTCAAATTTTCCATCTCCATTGAGATCAAATGGTGTTTCTATACCCGTGTTAAAAGTTGAATAGTAATAATAAGGATAGTCTATTGCCTCTGTATCTCCCTGCGCTAGATTCAAATATCCCTTAATGAATTTTTCTATGCCCTCTTCAGGGTTTTCGATATAGTCAAATTCATTTAGCAAAATTACATCTGGCCTTTTGGTTTGTATAATCTTGGCAATATTTATACTATGTTGGCTAGTTCCTTTTGAAAGCTCCTCTATTAGTATCTGGGATGAGACGCCATCGGCATTCCTACCAAGGTAATTCTCAGATTCCATACTTACGTTGAACGTTGCGAACGTCAGATAGCTTGGTTTGTTCCTAATTGTTTTATACTTACATTGGACAATAACAAAGACCAAGCATAAACAAGCCAATACATATTTAAAACGCATCATACCAATTAATAAGATTACAAGTCTACAATAGTACACTTTAACGAACTTTTCCAAATCATTAATTATACTAAAAGCTTACCTACTCTTTCGTTTAAAATAGAGCAACAACTAAAGATTAACGAATGCTAGGTTTTTCTCCTCTAAAGGAACTATACATCCTTTATTTGAACTTTTCTAACAATGTATTATACGTTCCAATATCTTCTTGGGAATGATTCCAAAATCCTTTACAATACTAAGTTTAACCTTATTCTTCTTTAAGAATGTACTTATCCTCTCAAGTTCTTCGGGGGAACCCATGATTTCAATCTTGGCCATTTCAATCTTTTTTATATACTTTTTTAATCTAACCTAACTCATCCTTTATTTAAACGCTCAAGTAAGATAATAAAAATAGGATAACACGAAGAACTCTTTACAAAATCCGCTTTTTAAAAGAGTTTATATAAGCCTCTAAAACAATTTTATAATAGATACGGAAAGTTTAAATAAAGGTCAAAAAAACTATTTAATTGCTATGGTACTTTGAACGTTATAAACTCAATGGATACGTGATTGCCTAACTATTAAATTATACGACCATATAAATAAACTTTTACGTTTCGTAAAAGTTACTTACTGGAAATACTTAAAAGAACGATAATTAAAAATTATATTATTTAGTTCGACTTCTTACTAATCTAGACATCTAAATAAGCTGATTCGAATAAAGTTTCTATCCATAAAAAACATAGTGGGTATAAAGAACATATGTTGTTTATACTCTATATTAGACGTATAAACAACAT
>CAZMUV010000058.1:0-22646 GCA_964569345.1 uncultured Maribacter sp.
ATCACTTTTTATTGAATGAAGGAAATGGAAGAAAATCTTAAAATTGCATTGATACAAACATCCCTTATTTGGGAAAGCCCCGAGGCCAATAGGGAAGTATTCTCTAAAAAAATAGAGTCGGTTTCTAAGGATGTTGATGTTATTATCCTTCCAGAGATGTTTACCTCGGGTTTTACTATGTGTCCCGATAATATCTCTCTTTTCGAAGATGAGGCTACCCTAATTTGGATGCGAGGTATGTCCCAGAGTTCAAATACCGCTATTGTAGGAAGTATTGTGTATAGAGAAGGAACAAAGAATTACAATAGATTATTGTTCGTTAAACCAGACGGTAGTGTTTCTACGTACGATAAAAGGCATACGTTTACGCTAGCCGGTGAACACGAGAAATATACGGCAGGAACCAAGCAGTTGTTGGTAAATTATAAAGGATTTGTATTTTGTCCCTTGATTTGTTATGACCTTCGTTTTCCTGTTTGGAGTAGAAACACGATGGAGTATGACGTGTTGCTTTATGTGGCCAATTGGCCAAAGACAAGAGTAGAAGCTTGGGATGCTTTGTTAAGAGCCAGGGCCATTGAAAATATGGCGTATTGTGTGGGGGTAAATAGGGTAGGGACAGATTTCAACGGTCACAGCTATTCGGGACATTCTGGGGTGTATGATACGTTAGGAAAGCAACTATTATTTTCTGAGGATGAGGCCATTTTAGAGGTGACTCTGTCCAAAAAGCACCTAACGGAAACACGACAAAAGCTAGGGTTCCTTAATGATCGAGATGTTTTTAGTCTTTTAGAGTAAAGGTTTCAATTTTCTCCCAGTTCGCACGTATCTCTATAACCCCAGGATAATAACTCACTTTTTCTGGTTGTGCCTTTTTGAGATAACTTCCCGTGTCCCATTTTTTGTTTTGGTTCTCATCAAAAATGATTCGTACTAAATAGTTAGCGGGGTCAATATTGTTAAATTCAAAAACTTGCGGTCCCTGGGCATATATTTCGCGTTGTACCTCTTCTTTTTCATTAAGGAGCTGGACAATAATAGGGTAAGAAATACTGTCTCCGTTCACATTCATTTGTAAATTACCGTAATCCGAAAGGATTTTGGTTCCGAAGGAGTACGCGAGGGTGTCGTTCGTGTCACCAAAAAAATCTAAGACCGTACCTGGTAATAACTGCATTTTGTAGTTTTCGTTTTCTTGCAGTTCAAACAAGACATCCAATTTATTTTCTAAACTATCCAAAACAAGTGTGTAAGGGACGTTTAAGGAATCTTTGTTTATTAAAGTGATTTTAGAACTATCTGCTTTCACCAAGGGCGTATTTGATAGGATGCTTAACTGTTTATCAAATTGTAGAGTTCCTCTTTGGTTCAGGTTCAATAACAGGGTGTCCATTTCTACTTTTCTGTTTTTGACACTAAACGTATCCTGCACTTTTAGTTTCTCGTTGGTTACGGTAAAAATGATGGAGTCCATTTCAAATGGGGTAAACCAGTAGTTTAAGGTGTCTTTGTTCCTTTCTTTTAGGATAGTAGTTGAAACGGTATCTGGTAATTGGGTCAAGGTATTTATTGTAATATCGTTTCCATCGCCATAATAACCAAAACTAAATCTATTTTTCGCAACCATGGAAGGTACTATTACACTATAATCAGGCTCTTCTTTGAACAGGCTGAGTAGATAGATGGAGTCTGTAGGTAGGGTTATTGTATCCCTTATAAATCCAATTTTATCTGCTTTTTGGTCAAAGATATTGTCTTTTGAGGCATCTTTGAGTCCAATAAGGGCATAGGTCCCTTCCTTAAGGTTTCTCAATTTGAAAATCACAGTACTGTCCAAGGTGTTAGTGATGTAATTTGGAGGTTTTTGGTAGACCGTAGAATCGGTGTAGGCAGAATCTATCTGGTAAAGCATTACACTAATAAAATCATCTGCAGCTTTGTTGAAGGCGTCTTTTACGGCACCTGAAAGTTCTAAGGAATCAATATACGTACCCGTAGAAAACACATAGGTTAAAAAAGAATTTGGATTCTCCTCGTTGTTGTCTACGATACTTTGCCCAAAATTTAGGGTGTAGGTTGTATTTTCTAGTAGCGTATCCTTGATTGTAATCTCTATGAATTTACTTGCTCCGCCTTGTGGCGTTAATAAAGGCTGATATTTAAGAGGTGGAGAAACGATGAGCTGTTCTTGAACATCCTTTAATTTCACAAGCTCATCAAAAGAAAGCCTAATTTTTTGGGTCTTAAAATTTATGGACATGTTTTCTGGCTCCGCTTTTAGTAACACTGGAGGTGTTTCATCCTTAGGACCTCCTGTGGGCGTTCCTCTTCGGGCACATTGATAAAAGGCCAAGGCCATGAAAAAAACAAAAAAGACGGCTAATACTCTTCGTAACATTTGTATAGTTCTCCAACAAAGAAACAACATATTTAATAGAAACTAAATCAAGCCAAATTGAAAATTTGAAGCTCTTCTGCTACATAAAAATAAGTTTCGTATTTAGTCGCAAAGCCAGGGCAATAATATAGACAGCAACTCTTTTGATTAAAAAGTGTAATGCGAATCCAACTAAAATTAACTGGAACTTCATGGTATATGCTTTTAAGCCTCAAGTATTAACTCAAACAACGACTGCCATACTTGCAACGAATACCGTAGTTCCAGGCACTTTTTTTATCTCTGTTGCGCAGAGTTCCATTGTGGCACCTGTGGTAATTACGTCATCTACCAATAAGATAGTTTTGTTTTTAACGAGGTCTTTGTTGGTAATCTCATAGAGCGATCTATTGTCATACCAACGGCTCAATCGTGTTTTCTTTGTTTGTGTTCTGGTATTGGCCGTCTTAATAAGTAGTTGATTGTTATATGTGCTGTTAAGGTGAAACGCCAGTTTTTGGGCGAATAGCGAAGTTTGATTATAGCCTCTTTTTCGTAGTTTTTTTCTATGCAATGGAACAGGGATTACATAATCTATAACAGGTAGGTTACTGTTTTCTTTCAAGATAAGGCCAAACCAATCTCCTAAAAATTCACCAATTTGCTCTTGACCTTTATATTTTAAGTGATGTATTAAATTTTTTACAATGCCATGATTGGTAAAGAATAGAAAGGAATTTGCCTTTTTAATGTTAATTCGACCGTAAAAAATACGGTCTATTGGGTTTTCTGCGTTAAAGGTGTACTCGGTGAGTGGCAGCTGATGTCGACAAACGGTACACACGTGTTTCTCTCCTCTGTATAATTGCGCATTACATCCAAAACATACCACGGGTAATAGGAGGGTGTTTATATCGTTTATTATCTTTGATAGCTTGTTATGGGTCAAATCCTGTAATTTTTTGTTAACCTACTTAACGGCCAATTTTTAATGGATAGTCAAGATAACAAATTCAATTATAACATAATCTTTGCTGCACTTGTTGCCGTTGTGATAGGTATTCTTATTGCTTTTTACTACAGTCACGCGCAGTCTGCCTCTCAAATCAATTTTTTAGAAAAGGAAAAGAATATTTTGATAAGCGATCTTACGCTTATGAAAGCTGATGTAGACCGTATGTCTACATTGAACGAGGTAAGCGATATTGAGCTCCAAGATTCTAAGTATAGGGTGCAACAGTTATTAGATTCCGTTGGAAGGTTAACTTTCACTATAGGTAAATTACGGGAGTTTAAGACAGAATTACGAAGGCTAGAAGCGAAGAACGATAGTCTTAAGTTGAAAAATAATTTCCTTAGATATAACAATATGTTATTGACCGAAAAATATGAGGAAACCAGAAACGAAGTAGAGATTTTACGTTCAAATAGTAGCTCTCTTGCAGAAGCGGAGGCGCTGCAACGTAGAAAAATATTAGAACTGAACCAAAAATTAAAGACCAAAAGCTACTTAAAGATGGATTTTTCCGAAGGGCGTGGTTTTAGGATGCGGAGTTCTAGACCAGTGGGTACCAACAAAGCTTCTACGATAGAGAAGTTAAGAGGTTGTGTCACTATTCTTAAAGATGCTAGCGAAGTCGAATCAGAAAAAGTTATTTATTTACAATTCTTGGATCCGAACAAACAGATAGTAGAAGACAATGCCAATACGATTACGGTTAATGGAAATGTCTACAGTAAGCGTGTAGAATTTATATTCTTGGGCAGCGAAACCTCTGTTTGCGAGGTGATAACAGTTCCTGAAGGTTCTCTAAAAGAAGGCACGTATACCATTAATGTTTTTGAGGATGAACGTTTGATTACCTCTTCGGAATTTGAATTGAAATAATTATACTCCTTTATTACTAAAAATTCTATTTTTGCCACATGGCAAATCAAGAAGATAAGTTTAAGAAAGTTATATCCCATGCAAAGGAATACGGTTACGTGTTCCAATCCAGCGAAATTTACGATGGGCTAAGTGCTGTTTATGACTATGGTCAGAACGGGGCGGAGCTTAAGAAGAATATAAGAGAGTATTGGTGGAAGGCCATGGTACAGCTCAATGATAATATTGTTGGTTTGGATTCGGCTATTTTCATGCACCCAACTATTTGGAAAGCCTCTGGTCATGTAGATGCCTTCAATGACCCATTAATAGACAATAAAGATTCCAATAAAAGATATCGTGCCGATGTTTTAATAGAGGATTATGTGGGTAAACTGGATTCCAAGATAGAAAAGGAAGTAAAAAAAGCAGCCAAGCGCTTTGGAGATAAATTTGATAAGGAGCAGTTTTTGGCTACTAACCAGCGTGTTGTTGATTATAAAGAACAAGGTGATGCCATTTTAAAACGAATGGGTCAATCCTTAGAGAAAGAGGATTTAGCTGATGTAAAAGCCTTGATAGAAGAATTGGATATTGCCTGTCCTATGTCTGGATCTAAAAATTGGACAGATGTAAAACAGTTCAACCTTATGTTCGGCACTAAGTTAGGTGCCAGTGCGGAAAGTGCTATGGATTTATATCTAAGACCGGAAACGGCACAGGGTATTTTTGTGAATTTTTTGAATGTACAGAAAAGTGGTCGTATGAAAATTCCATTTGGAATCGCCCAAACCGGAAAAGCGTTTAGAAACGAAATTGTGGCGCGCCAGTTTATCTTTAGAATGCGGGAGTTTGAACAGATGGAAATGCAATTTTTCATCCAACCTGGCACGCAAAAAGAATGGTACGATACCTGGAAGGAAAAACGAATGAAATGGCACCTTTCCCTAGGATTGGGTCAGGACAACTATCGTTTCCATGACCATGATAAATTAGCGCATTATGCCGATGCAGCAGCTGATATAGAATTCCGATTCCCATTTGGTTTCAAGGAATTGGAAGGAATACATTCCAGAACCGATTTCGATTTGGGAAGCCATGAAAAATTTTCTGGTAAAAAGTTGCAGTATTTTGACCACGAGACCAATAAGAACTATGTGCCCTATGTTTTGGAAACATCTATTGGCCTAGATCGCATGTTCTTGGCTGTCTTCGCAACTTCACTACAAGAAGAAGAATTAGAGAACGGAAGCACCAGAACTGTTTTAAAGCTCCCTGCGGTCTTAGCGCCTACGAAAGCTGCTATCTTACCCTTGGTCAAGAAAGACGGACTTCCTGATGTTGCCCGGGCAATAGTAGACGACCTAAAATGGGATTTCAACGTCACCTACGATGAAAAGGACGCCGTAGGTCGCAGGTATAGAAGGCAAGACGCTAACGGTACACCTTTTTGCATAACGGTTGATCACCAAACCCTTGAGGATCAAACGGTAACTATTCGTCATCGCGATTCTATGGAACAAGAGCGTGTTGCGATTGCTGATTTAAAAGGGATTATTCACGAAGCTGTTGATATGAAGACTTGGCTTAAAAAGATGGATTAAAGTTTGTACCCCAACCGAATACTGCCATAATAATTCCGGGCATCGCCCGGATAAAAGTAACGCGGTTCCCGACCTCCAAATCCTTGGGTATTAATGAGTACGGATTGCGCGTAAACGACATCGAACAGATTGTTGATACCAAAATCGATTCCCAGTGTAAAATTATCGCTTAGTTTTTTGAGATAGCCCATACGAGTGGTAAAGACCGAAAATGAATTGCTATCCAAATCACCGGCATCGGTTAGTGGGATGGCACTTACATATTGGTGGGTCGTATTCCAATAAAAATTCTGAAATAAGCGTAATTGGAGTCCAGCTGTTCCTGTTATCTTAGGAACTCCTGTAAGGGCGTTTCCAGAATAATCAACACCTTCATCGTTAAATTCTAAAAAGCTATGGTCATTAAATGTATAATTGACAAAGGGTGCTATTTGAAGATTTTTTAAAACGTCCCAAGTATAATTTAATCCTAGCTCTAGACCATTATGTCTCGTTTCCCCAGCATTTCTACCTACAAATCTATCTTCGTCTATGCGTTCGCCTACTAGTAGATTATTGATTCTCATTTGGTATAAGGAGATGTCTATTTTCAACCTTCTTTCATCAAAAAAAAGTTGTGCACCCAGCTCATAGTTCATTCCGATTTCTTGGGCAATATCTGGATTAATAACACCATCGGGAGTTAAGGTTTCTTCCACGCTCGGGTTCGAAAATCCGCGGCTGATATTTGCATAAATTTTATGGTTGTCCGTAAGCGCATAGTCTAGCATTAGGTTTGGCAATACTATGGCCTTAAAATTTCTGTCCGCGCTTTTGTTATCGCTTCCAGCGTTGAACAAGTCACGGTAATCGTATTGTGTTTTGTTGATGTTAAGCCCTAGTTGTGTTGAAAATTTTTCGGAGAACGGTATTAAAAGCGTTCCAAAAGCGTTCCATTGATTTCTAAATTCTTTATTTCGGGCAAATTGATTTCCTTTTAAACTTCCGTTGCCATTGTTCTCTTCGTATCGGTTTTCAAATTCATCCCAGTCGTATTCGTCTTTAAAGAGTTCTCCTCCAAAAGTGTATTGCGCTATCCGATTATTAAAATTGAAGCTTCCAGAAAACAGTGTTCTTAGTCCGTATCCTTTGGTAATTTCTTCCAAAATACCAAAAGGTCTAGCTTCCTCTTTGTCTAGGTAATTATAGAAGACACTCGTAGAATTTTGAAAAGTATCGTTGAATTTATGTACAAGATTAAGTCCCACCAAGGTATAGTTATTGTCCTCAAAACCTTGGGAGGTGCGCCAGGTAAACGTAGCTTGTTGCGGGTTTTCTGCAAAAGCGGTTGCACCAAGGGAACTCGGTATTTGTGCTGTAAAATCTATATGGTTTACAAGCAGAGAGATGTTGTTCTTCGTATTGATTTGATACGAAGTATTGAGTAGTAACCCATCCCGTTCAAAAGTACTGTTCTCGCGGTAGCCATTAGTTTCCATGTGGCCGTATTGTAATCCTAATCGAAGTTTGCCGTCATAATGGTTAAAAGAGAGGTTGTTTTTTATGAGGCCAAACGATCCAACAGTGAGGTTATTGGACAAATTTGTGGAAATACCCATAGCCTCTTTTGGGCCTAAAATTATCGCTCCGCCCAGATTAGCACCGTGGGTAGTGCCCTTTGGTCCTTTAACCACTTCTATTTGGCTTAGGTTTTCTAGGTCAAAAGCTTCGATAGAAGAAAATCCGGATCCGTCGGTTATGGGAATATCGCTATAGTACATACGTAGCTTGTTCGTCCCAAAAAGGGTTCTCGACCCAATACCACGTATGGTAATACGATTGGTGTTCAAAGCACCAGAAAAAACATAAACTCCAGGAATTTGATTCATAGCGGGTACTATGGAAACAGGACTGTAGTTTTGAAAAGCACGTGCAGATATGATTTCGGAAGGGGTAATTCCTACTGTGTTTTTGATGCGAAGTGCATCCAGTAATATAACTTCGTCCAGTTGAGTTACACTATCCTTGTTTACAGGATTTTGTGACCAACTGTAGCTGGTTAAAAATAAAGAAATCAGAAAAAAGAAATACCGTTTCATGCCTTAAAAGTAAGGCGGCAAAAATAAGGATTAAAAGCGAAAGCCTAGCGAAATACCACCACGGCCAACAACTTCTACGGTATTATTTGAATTTAATAGATTACGGCCAACGCCACCATAGACCTCTGCTACAAAACCTCTCTTGGAAATAAATTTTCCACCTAAAGAGACACCAATGGCAAAATCTGTATATTTTTCCGTATCGTAATTGCTTTGCATTGTTACATCATCGAAATTAATATAAAACTCATCGGAGGTTTTGTTAAGCATGCCGAAACCTTCTACAAAAAATCCCTTTGCATAGCCTTTGGAAAAATACCTACGGTAGTAGGGTGTGATGGAAAATTCCCTGAGATAATCAAAGGTATCGTAATCGTCTCCTAAATTAACAAGTGCGGCAATACCAAAAGAAGATTCTTCATCTATAACGCGTTCATAAGAACCGTCTAAGTATTTAAAAACTACAAGGTTGAATAAATTCAATTTCACTTCATCCCTATCATTTTCGGGGTCGGTAAAATCCTGCGCATTCATATAACTGAAGGAAACGCATAAGAAAACTAATAGTGCACATAATTTTTTCATAACAAAGCGGATTTTAGTCTTAGGGCGAGATAATTTTAATTAGTACGCCAATTTATAGCTTTTAACGATTTGTCACATAAAAATTAACAAATAATAAATCCATTAAAAACTGCTGTTAAATAGATGAGTTGTGTGGATAAAATTAAGTTCATTCATCGTTTAAAAAGGGAACATTGTGTATTTTCGAAAAAAAAAGGCACACGTGAAAATAGTATCATACAACGTAAACGGTATAAGAGCGGCGTTAAAGAAAGGATTTTTAGATTGGTTACAGGCAGTAGATCCAGACGTGGTTTGCTTGCAAGAGATCAAAGCGCAAGAAGAGCAGTTAGATCTTTCCGTTTTTGAAGCCGCAGGCTATCCGAATAATTACTGGTATAGCGCTAAAAAGAAAGGGTATAGTGGCGTAGCTATCTTATCAAAAACTAAACCCGATCATATAGAGTTCGGTACCGGTATAGGTGCTATGGATTTTGAGGGGCGTAATATTCGTGCAGATTTTGGGAATTTATCAGTAATGAGCATGTATCTTCCTTCAGGCTCTAATATGGATAGGCTAGAGTTTAAGTTGAATTACATGGATGAAATACGGGACTATTTAGATGCCTTGAAAAAGGATAGGCCAAACCTGATAGTTTTAGGGGATTATAATATTTGTCATGAAGCCATAGATATACATAATCCAGTGGGCCTTAAAAATGTTTCTGGTTTTTTACCTGTAGAGCGGGAATGGATTAGTAACTTGATGGAAAGTGGATTTATAGATAGTTTTAGGCACTTTAACAAAGAATCTGAGAATTATACGTGGTGGAGTTATAGAGCAAATGCCAGGAATAATAATAAAGGTTGGCGCCTAGATTATGCAATGGTAGCGGAGCCTTTAAGGGAACGGTTAAAACGATCAATTATCTTATCAGAGGCTAAACACAGTGATCATTGTCCTATTTTAGTTGAGTTAGATTAAATGCTAGTTATGTCCCGGAAATACCTTCTTATTTTTAGCTTTCCCATTCTAATTGCTCTTTATTTTCTAGCAGAAAATAAGATGGCAACGGAGTATGCCGGAGTGAGCCCGCATTTGAAAACAGAAGATTCGGGAAAGAAGTTGGCGTCAATCTATTGTGCAACTTGCCATAAATTACCTAACCCTAAATCTTTAGACTTTGCTACTTGGAAAAATAGCGTACTACCTAATATGGGGCTTAGGCTAGGACTCAAAATCGATGGTAAAGGATGGGATGCCGATATGAAACCCCAAGAAGCGAGTTTGGTAGATGAATTAAACGTGTACCCAGACTATCCATTGATTTCTGAAGAAGATTGGACCCTGGTAAAAAAATACTATTTGGAAAATGCTCCTAAAAGTTTACAGGCTGTGGTAAGAAATGAGGAATCTTCCGAAGCCATATTTCCCTTTACTGCGCAAACCATTAGTATTGGAGATTCCAAACTGCCTCAAGTAAGTCTTTTGCGTTATGATTCTGTTACTTCAAATTTATATATTGGAGATTTTAAAAGTCTTTTTGTGCTAGATAATAGTGGTAGTATCGTTAATACGTATACCTTGGATAGTCCGGCTTCTCATTTAGATTTTGATACCGATGGAAATCCATTACTGCTTACTTTAGGAAAACTTTCACCATCAGATCAGTCTTTGGGAAATTTGTATCGCATGGGTGCAACATCCGGAGTAGATACAGAGACGCTATTCTCTAATTTAAAACGCCCTGTAAATTTTATTGCAGAAGACCTTAATGCCGATGGAAAACCGGACTTGGTACTCTGTAGTTTTGGGCATTATGGTGGTACTCTTTCGTGGTTCGATGATTTTGACAGTTCAAAAGAACAGGTACTGAACACCTTACCAGGCACAAGAAAAGTTGAAATATCCGACTTCAATAAAGACGGGAGACCGGACATTATGGCCCTAATGACTCAAGCAAGGGAACAAATAATTATTTACTACAATACTGGGAATAATAATTTTGAGGAAAGAACAGTATTGAGTTTTGATGCTGTAAACGGTACAAGTTATTTTGAATTGGCAGATTTTAATGCTGATGGCTATCAAGACATTATGGTAACCAATGGTGATAACAGGGACTATTCTGCAATTGACAAGCCATATCATGGGATACGAATTTTTCTTAATGATGGGAATGATGTCTTTGAAGAATCATTCTTTTATCCTATGTATGATTGCGGCAAAGCCATGGTACGAGATTTTGATATGGACGGGGATTTGGACATCATCGGCGCATCACTCTATTCGGAATATACCGATAACCGCAACGCAAAGGAGAGTATTGTTTATTTGGAAAACAACGGAAATTTAGATTTTACTCCGTCGTATATGGAAGTTCCTATTCATGGAAATTGGCTTACCATGGAAGTAGGAGATTTTAATAACGATAATCGGTTGGATGTAATGCTGGGCACGTTTATCTACAATATCCAGGAGATGATGTCTATTTCTTTGAATACGGGGGTTACGGCCTTTCCTCAGGTTTTGTTGTTAACCAATACAGCACCTTAGACCTAGGTTAAACTTCAAAAATTGATACCTGTCCGCTATGGATATTTTATTTAGTAATTTTGCTGCTTTTCAAATTTACATTTTCCAAATACTATGAAGTACACGAACCTTCCCCATACAAATATTGAAGTAAGTAAAATCTGTCTAGGCACCATGACTTGGGGCAAGCAGAATACAGAGGAGGAAGGACACGCACAAATGAATTATGCCTTGGAACAAGGGGTTAATTTTTTTGATACGGCAGAGTTATATCCCGTTCCTGCGCATGCCGATCGGTACGGTCACACAGAAAAAATCATAGGAAGTTGGTTTAAAAAGACCGGAAACCGTGATAAGGTTGTTTTGGCATCAAAAATTGCAGGAAATGGCGATTATACCAAATTTATACGCACCACTGGTTTTTCTCGAGATTCTATCATAGATGCCGTAGAAGGTAGTTTGAAACGTTTACAAACCGATTATATTGACCTATATCAATTGCATTGGCCAGAAAGGAATACCAATTATTTTGGTAAACGTGGTTATGAGCATGATATTACTGATCATTGGGAGGATAATTTTCATCAAGTTCTGGAGACTTTGCGCGATTTAATTCGTGAGGGTAAGATACGGCAAGTGGGTATTTCTAATGAAACACCTTGGGGTACCATGCGCTATTTAGAGGAGAGCAAAGTACATGCGGCCTTACCCAGAACTATAACCATCCAAAACCCTTACAGTCTTCTGAATCGTCTTTTTGAAGTGGGTCTTTCTGAGATTGCAATACGTGAAAAAATTGGATTATTGGCTTACTCTCCTTTAGGTTTTGGAGCTTTGAGTGGTAAATATTTGGGAGGAAGATTGCCAGAAGGATCACGGATTTCCTTATTCCCTAACTTTAGCAGATATGTTGGTGAAGTAGCTACCCAAGCTACTCAAAAATACTACGAGTTGGCCCAAGCAAACGACTTGTCATTGGCTCAAATGTCACTTGCTTTTGTAAATACAAGACCGTTTATAACCAGCAATATCATCGGGGCTACTTCCATAAAGCAGCTGAAGGAAAATATTTCTAGCATAGAAGTAGAACTTTCGGACGAAGTCTTAAAAGGTATTGAAGCCATTCACAATCAAATTCCTAATCCTGCACCTTAAAATGATGTATCTAAGGTTTTTACAAATGGGATTTGGTCAAATAGTTTTAATTATTGCTGTTATCATTATTATTCTGGTCATGGCCAGAATTATGAGAGATAAACGTTAACCAAATAAATTTTGGACGATATCTTCTATTTTTGAGGCAAGCAGTACCTTTATTTTTGTTTTTTTAAGCCCAATTTTATTGCTTTTAGATACAATAATGGTGTGATACCCCAATTTTTCAGCCTCTAAGATGCGTTGGTCTACCCGTTGTACAGGTCTCACTTCGCCGGCAAGGCCAACTTCTGCGGCAAAACAGATGCCTTTTTCTATAGGAATATCCTCATTGCTGGATAAAATTGCGGCAATTACGGCCAAATCAATAGCAGGGTCATCTACCGAAATACCACCTGTAATATTCAGGAATACATCTTTTGCACCCAATTTAAAACCAGCCCTTTTTTCCAGTACGGCTAAAAGCATATTCAGACGTTTGGCATTATAGCCCGTAGTAGAACGCTGAGGAGTTCCGTAAACTGCCGTACTTACCAATGCCTGTATTTCTATTAGTAAAGGGCGCATACCTTCTACCGTAGAAGCAATAGCGGTACCACTTAGACCTTCATCGTTTTTAGAAATAAGCACTTCGGATGGATTGTTAACTTCACGTAGTCCGCTTCCTTGCATTTCGTAGATACCCAATTCTGCGGTAGAACCAAAGCGATTCTTTAAAGACCTAAGAATGCGGTACACATAATTCCTATCCCCTTCAAATTGTAAAACGGTATCTACCATATGTTCTAAAATCTTGGGTCCGGCGATGGATCCATCTTTCGTAATGTGGCCGATTAAAATTACTGGAGTGTTAGTTTCCTTAGCAAATTTAATGAGTTCGGCGGTACATTCTCGTATTTGAGATATACTGCCTGCGGCCGACTCAATGTGATCGGAGTGTAACGTCTGTATAGAATCGATGACCACGATATCTGGTTCAGTCGCTTCTATTTGTTTGAAAATGTTTTGGGTTTTAGTTTCGGTAAGAATAAAGCAGGTTTGACTATTGGGGTGAATGCGATCGGCGCGCATTTTAATTTGCTTTTGGCTTTCTTCCCCAGATACATAAAGTGTTCTGTAAGGTAATTTGAGAGCAATCTGTAAAAGCAAGGTGCTTTTTCCAACGCCAGGTTCACCACCGATTAGCACAAGTGCACCTGGAACCAATCCACCACCAAGAACGCGGTTAAATTCTAGGTTATACGTATCTAAACGTAGTTCTTTTTCTGTACTTATTTCGTTTACCAGGAGTGGTGTAGAAACCCTTTTCGCAGTATTTGTGGATGTTTTCCAACTGACTTTTTCCTCTTTTTGGACAACTTCTTCTACCACCGTGTTCCATGCTTTACACGCTGCGCACTGCCCTACCCATTTGGCATATTGAGTACCGCAATTTTGGCAAAAAAATGCCGTTTTTGTCTTGGCCATCTTTAGTTTTTCCCGTTTGGGCTAAAGGTAGCAAGAAGTTTGAATATGGCAATTATAGGTTACTTGCAAAGGCGTCCTATTTTTTGCTACTGCTATTGTTCAATTCGCTGAAGGCTATAAAAAATGAGGCCCATGCCATCAGAAGGGATAACCCGTTATAGACCAATACAAATTCTCCTCTGAGTCCAAAATAAGTAAATAGGATTCCCGAGACGATGAAGTACTTGGAGTCGATTTTTATCATAAGCGGTAGGTATTAAGATTTGGGATGTAATCATAAGTAGGTTTAGAAACCGAAATCGGCTTTAAGTGCGTCCATTTTTTCAAGGGCTAATTCTTTGGTCAGAAAATCGATTTCTTCCATCAAAAAGGCTTTTTCAAAAGTTTTAAGGGCTTTTTTGGGCTCGCCCATCTGTTCGTAATATTCACCTTCAAAATAGAAACCAAGCATAGTTTCCGGATATTGTTTTTTGCAAAGGTCCGAGAGCGGTTTTAGAGAATCAAAATCCTCTTTTTTTCTGCTAGCGGCATAAATTGCCATAATATCATTAAGTGCCACGGGTTTGCTAAAGCCAAATAGGTCTTCTATACCCTTATATTTAGCTTCTAAGTAATTAAATACAGGTTCTTCTGAAGTAAGTATTTGCGTTCTATATTCGGTTGGACTAATAGGTTTGAACATGCTAAAGATGTTGTCAAACGCTTTTCCAATGCCGTAGGTAGCTACTGAGATATGATCGGCATCTTCATAGGTATCGAAGAAATAGTGTAAGCTCTCCTTGTCAATCGCTTTTATACCTTTGTCCATGGCCAGTATAGCGTCCGTACTCTTGGTTTTTTCTCCTTCTAATATAAGCTGATAAAAGATTTGCTTGTCAAAACTACCCAGACGGCTTGGTACGCGGGTTTCCATTTCTGGAGCTAAGGTTGGCGAGATGCTTACGTAGGCGTTAAAAAGTGAGTTGTCTTTAAACAACCAGTAATTTTGAAAATTAGCACTGATATCGTAACCTACCACAATCTTAAACGGAGCCGTGTTGTAGTTAAGGTCTAGGTAAGGAATGATTTCCATTCCTAAAAATTCAAAGAATTTTTTTGACTTTTCTTGGGGAAGTCCTGTTTCTGAATCAAAGGCGCAATCGTCAAATCGAATGTCATTTTTACTTTGATTTATTCCTACCACGATACTTTCTGGTGCACCATGAAAACGGCTATAAAATTTTGATGTGGCTACTACTTGCTCAAAAAGGTATTCCGCATCTAGTACTAGAATTAATGGATATTTTTTGGTATCGTCAAGTTCTTCCGGAAAATAATAGTGAACATCTCGTCGCTCCTGAAGTTTAAAGGATTCAAATATTTCTTGAGTTGTTTGGGCGCTGGAAACAAGGCCTAAAAAAAAGATGGTGAAGAATAAAATGTGGCGCATTTTGTGTTTTTCAACAGTATGGCTACTGTTTGTTTCTGTTCAATAACGGTAATAGCAGAAAAGATATTGCACCAAAAACAACGATCATCAAGGTTTGTGAAATCCATATGATCCATCCAAAGGCATCTCCGGCTACAGAGCTAATACCAAAAATAGCTAAAGCGTTACTTACCGCTATAGGGTATAGACCTATACCTCCATTGGTGGTGGCCATCGCAAAAGCACCTGCAACAAAGGCTACCAATAGTTGACTGAACGTTAGTTCCACAGTTTCCGGAACTGTGAATTTTATGACCCAGAGCATGCCAATATAACATCCCCAGATGAATAGGGTATGAAACACAAAAGACCATTTTCGTTTCATCTTAAAAATGCTAAAAACACCATCCAATAATCCTTTTACAAAAGACTTTATTTTTATAGCGATACTGTTGGATGATTTTTTGATGAAAAGGATAAAAAAAGTACCAGCAACTAAAGCAGCTCCTAAAAGCAATAATATACCTTTTATATCTAGCCCTTTTTTCTGTAAAACATCCATGATTACATCTGTTTGTAAAACCAATGCCAGAAGCACGATGGATAACAACATAATTACATCGATTACCCTTTCTGTTACAATGGTGCCAAAGCCTTTTTCGAATGGTACGTCTTCGTATGTAGTAAGGGCTGTTGCCCGTAGTACCTCTCCTGTTCTTGGTATACCAAGATTAGCAAAGTAGGACATTAGGATAATCAGTAAATTATTTTTTAGTTTGGGCTGGTATCCCAGTGGTTCTAATAAATAATTCCAACGAATAGCGCGTGAGACGTGGCTTAAGATACCCAGTAGTATAGATAAAGAGACCCAGAGCACATCCGCCTCTTTTATATAAAAAAGGATTTGCTTACGATCTTCGGGACTTGTAGCATTATAGGAGTACCAAACCAAAAAAACTCCCAGAACAATCGGGAGTATTGTTTTTAGATTTTTTTTTAAAGTGTTTGTCAAAATTAGTTTAACAAGTTATTTTCCTCGTTAGGGAATACAAGTGAGGGGTTAAATTTCTTTGCCTGTTCAATATCCATTCTGCCATAGCATATCAATATTAAAACATCACCAACGGCAACTTTTCTAGAGGCAGCACCATTTAAGGTAATTTCTCCACTGCCACGAGGCCCAGGTATAGCGTAGGTTTCTAATCGTTCGCCATTGTTATTGTTGACTATTTGCACCTTTTCTCCTCTAATAATATTGGCAGCGTCCATCAAATCTTCATCAATGGTAATGCTTCCAATGTAATTTAAGTCAGCCCCTGTGACCTTTACTCTGTGTATTTTAGATTTTACTACTTCTATTTGCATGGTTCAAAAGTAATTAATTGAGCGCTATATTGTCTATAAGTCTAACGTCATCTGCAAAAACGGCAATGAAGGCTCTATATTTTGTGTTCTTTATTTTTTGTTGAATGGGGGTCAACGTAGCAACATCCGTTATTTCAAAATATTCTAGTTTAAAATCGGTATGCTTTTTAAATTTATATTCTACCCATTCCTTTACTTTAGGTGCATTTTCCGTGCCAAATTTTTGTTTGGCAGCTTGCAGTGTTTCGTATATAAAACTAGCTTTTTGTCTTAGTAGGGGATTCAACCTTTCATTTCTGGAACTCATGGCTAAACCATGGGGTTCACGAACTATAGGGCAGCCTATAATGTCAACACGTATTTTCTGTATTTCAGTCAGTTTTTGGATAATACGCAATTGTTGAAAATCCTTTTCGCCAAAGTAAGCTCTTGTGGGCTTAATTAAGTTGAACAGAGCTTCTACTATGGTTCCCACACCATTAAAATGTCCTATTCTAAAGGCTCCTTCCATAACCTTTTCCAAACCATTGAAGGCATAGGATTTTGATACGGTTGCATTATCGTATATTTCGGTTATTGATGGAGCAAAAACAATAATTTCAGACGATATCGCTTTTATAAGTGCCATATCCTCATCTAGTGTTTTTGGGTATTTTATAAGGTCTTCTTGGTTATTAAATTGTGTAGGATTTACAAAAATGCTTACTACTACCTTGTCATTCTCAGAAAGGGCTCTTTTTATAAGCGAGGCATGGCCCAAGTGTAATGCGCCCATAGTAGGAACAAGTCCTAAGCTATGGTTTTCAAGTAGGCTATTAAGCTTTTTGTGAAGTTCTTTTTTCGTGTTGATGGGTACCATGTAAAAATGTCATTGGCAAGCAAACTTACTATAAATACTGCTAATCTCTATATTTTTTGTAATTTTGCATTCGCCTTTACGCAAAAAATTAAAAATAACTTTTATGAATGGTAAAAAGATATTGTTTGTATCTTCTGAATTAGTGCCTTATCTACCAGAAAACGAAGTTTCATTAATGTCTTACGAAACTCCAAAAATGGTCAACAGCAATGGGGGTCAGATTAGGATTTTTATGCCAAAATATGGTAATATTAACGAAAGGCGGCACCAATTGCACGAAGTGATTCGTTTGTCTGGGATGAATTTAGTGATCAATGATATGGATATGCCTTTGATTATTAAAGTAGCTTCAATACCAAAAGAACGTATTCAAGTATATTTTATAGATAACGACGAGTACTTCAAGAGAAAAGCGACCTTTACCGACAAGGATGGGAACTTATTTCCAGATAACGATCAACGGGCTATCTTTTTTGCTAAAGGGGTTATGGAGACCGTTAAAAAACTCAACTGGTCGCCAGATATTATTCATGTACATGGATGGATGGCAAGTTTATTGCCATTATACCTTAAAAAATATTATGCTGATGAACCACTTTTCGCAGATAGCAAGATAGTATTATCCGTATATGGTAAAACCTTTGAAGGGGAACTTGATAAGGATATGGTTAAAAAAATAACGTTTGATGGTATTCCCGAGGAAGAAATCACCTCCTTAGGGTCTCCTACCTATAATAATTTGTTAAAAGTAGCTGTTGATTTTTCAGATGCAGTTATTTTAGCCTCGGAAAATATTCCAGAGGAGTTAAGTGCTCACATTGCCAACCTTCAAAAACCAGTGTTGCCATATGTTCCCGTTCAAGAGTTCGAGGAGGCGTATGCCAATTTTTATAACACAGAAGTTTTAAAATAATCGGAATGAAGTTTTTTAAGAAATGCACTTTTCCCATGGTTTTGGGTCTTGCGCTAACTATGGGGTTTTTTAGCTCCTGTGAAGAAGAGATAACAACTATTGGTTCAGGTGTGGTAGGTGCCGAAGCGTTTACATCAGGTACAGAGGTTTATGATGTTTTTACATATAATAAAAATGTAGAGGCGGTCAGAACAAATAGGCTTCCTATATATCAGCTGGGTAGATTTACACATGGTGTTTTTGGTAATACCGAAGGTAGTATTACCACCCAACTTCAGCTATCTACTCCCAACCCTCTTTTTGGTTCCTTTAGGCAAAATACAGAAGATACTTCGGATTCAGATGGTGTTATAAGTACTATTGAAGAGAATGAGACGGTTAAGGAAGTATACCTGTACATTCCATATTTAACAGTTGGTTCAACGGATCGAGATCTTGATGGTGTTGTGGATGCTTTGGATGTTGAGCCAGAAAATCCTGATAACGATAGTGATGGCGATGGAGTATCCAATAGCTTGGAGCGCGCCGCAAACACCGATCCATGGGATAATGAGAGTTTAGATGCAAACGCAGACGGTATAAATGATACGGACGACAAACCTATTGTAGCGAATAATTTTGCGCAACGTAGGGTACTGGATAGTATCTATGGAGCAATCGATGCTCCTTTTAGGTTAAAAGTGGAGCAAAGCACCTTCTTTTTACGAGATTTAGACCCAAACAGCAATTTTCAAGAATCACAGGCTTATTTTTCTACGCAAGAGTTTTCTCCAAATTTTGTATCTGATGTACTATATGATTCGGAGGTGTCAGGAGAATTATTTATTGACGATAAGGAAATATTATTATCGCAGGAGGATAATGAAACAACAGATGAGGTAGATGAGTCCTTAACATTTAGAAAACTGAATCCAGGAATACGGGTTCCACTGGACAAGGATTTCTTTCAGGAATATATTTTGAATAAGGAAGGGAGTTCGGAGCTCTTTAGTCAATCAAATTTTAGTACATTTTTAAGGGGTGTGCATATATCCCTTGAAAGTGATGCGCTAGAAGGGCTAATGCTGTTGCTGGATTTAAGATTTGCTAATATCCAGATTACCTACACCCATGATTCTTATAACGCTAATAGCACCAATGACGGTTCTATTGAGGTATTGGAAAAGAATTACCAGATTAATCTTATCACCCCAAACCCGCAAACAGGTTCGGTTAATGGAAATGCTGTCAACACATTGATAAACGACGACTATCCAACTGCTATCGCTGAAACCCTGGATACTGAAGAAGTAACATCTAGAATATACGTAAAAGGTGGTGCTGGGATTTTTGCAGAAATTGACCTATTTGAAACAGCAAATGGTAGAGAGGCAATCAGTCAAATAAAGTCCGAAAATTGGATTGTTAACGAAGCGAATCTTGTTTTTTATATAGACAGGGATCAATTGGACATGGTTGGAGGGATTATAGAGCCGCCTCGACTGTATTTATATAACACGCAAACAAACGTTCCTTTGTATAATCCTTTTACAGACCCTGGACCTACGCAGGGAGATCCTTTTCCGTTATTGAATAGTTACCCTAACTATGATGGGGTGATACAAAAATCTGGGGAGGATGGTATAAAGTATTCTGTTAAGATTACCGATCACATCAATAATTTGGTGTTACGGGACTCTACCAATGTAACACTTGGCCTAACCTTGACCACAAATATTTTGTCGACTGGCTCAGCTAATGCTATGCTTGCAAATGATGAGGAAAGGTTTATTCCGGTGACCTCTACATTAACGCCCTTAGGGACTGTACTGTTCGGAAGTAATATCCCTCCTACGGATCCAGATTTTGACAAACGCCTAAAGCTAGAAATTTCTTATACTAAAGTAGATTAGGCCTTATTTAGATACTTTTTAGATTTTGTTTATATCATTTTATAGAATAAATGCGTTCTATATCCTGAATAACAATATGATTCTTAGGCGTTCAATTACATTTGTGTAAGAATTTATAATACAACAACTATCAAATAGTATAAAATTATGTGCGGAATCGTAGGATATATCGGTCATAGGGATGCTTTTCCTATTATTATTAAAGGATTACAGCGCCTAGAGTATCGTGGTTATGATAGTGCAGGTATCGCTTTGTTTGATGGAAAAGACATCAACCTTTCCAAAACAAAAGGCAAAGTAGAAGACTTAAAAAATAAGGCAAAGGAAATTTCTCAAAAGGGAAGTTTAGGTATTGGTCACACGCGTTGGGCTACCCACGGTGTCCCAAACGATGTGAATTCCCATCCTCATTATTCCAATTCTGGTGACCTAGTTATTATACACAACGGAATTATTGAGAATTATGAATCTATAAAAAAAGAACTTTCAAAAAGAGGCTATACTTTTTCTTCCGATACGGATACCGAGGTTTTGGTTAACCTTATAGAAGAAGTTAAGAAAACCGAAGACGTAATGTTGGGCAAAGCGGTTCAGATTGCGCTTAACCAAGTTGTTGGTGCCTACGCTATTGCAGTCTTTGATAAAAGAAAGCCAGATGAAATCGTTGTAGCTAAACTGGGAAGTCCATTGGCTATAGGAATTGGTGAAGATGAATTTTTTATTGCATCCGATGCTTCTCCTTTCATTGAGTTTACGAATAATGCCGTGTATTTAGAAGATGAGGAAATGGCCATTATTCGTCTTGGAAAAGAAATTAAGCTAAGAAAGATAAAGGATGATTCCGTAGCCTACCCTAGGATTCTAGAATTACAGATGAATTTAGAGGAGATTGAAAAGGGTGGTTATGAGCATTTTATGCTAAAGGAAATCTACGAGCAGCCAAGAGCAATAAAAGATACGTATAGAGGAAGACTACTCGCCGACCAAGGCCTTATTAGAATGGCTGGAATTGACCAGAATTTGGAAAAATTCACCAATGCCAATAGAATAATTATTGTGGCATGTGGGACATCTTGGCACGCAGGTCTGGTAGCGGAGTATATTTTTGAAGACCTTGCTAGAATTTCAGTAGAAGTGGAATATGCATCAGAGTTTAGGTACAGAAATCCAGTAATTACAGATAAAGACGTATTAATCGCCATATCGCAATCTGGCGAAACAGCAGATACTTTAGCCGCTATTAAATTAGCTAAGGAAAAAGGAGCATTTGTTTTTGGTGTTTGTAATGTAGTAGGTTCTTCTATTGCTAGAGAAACCGATGCAGGAGCATATACGCATGCAGGCCCAGAAATTGGTGTTGCCTCAACAAAGGCCTTTACGACACAGATTACCGTGTTGACGTTGATTGCACTAAAGCTAGCGAAAGCCAAAGGTGTTTTTTCTGAAACCAGATATCATGAATATTTGACCGAGTTGGAGACCATTCCCGCTAAGGTTGAAAAGGCTTTGGAATCTAATCCGTTGATTGAGATTATTGCTGATGTCTATAAGGACTCCACGAATTGTCTTTATTTAGGCAGGGGTTATAATTTCCCCGTAGCACTGGAAGGCGCTTTAAAGTTGAAGGAAATTAGTTATATACATGCAGAAGGCTATCCGGCAGCGGAAATGAAACACGGCCCTATTGCTTTGATTGACGAGCATATGCCTGTTTTTGTAATCGCTACCAAAAAGGGACATTACGAGAAGGTGGTGAGTAATATTCAGGAAATAAAATCTAGAAAAGGTAAAATCATTGCCATCGTAACAGAAGGTGATGAGCAAGTAAGGGATTTAGCGGATCACGTTATTGAGGTGCCTGAAACTTTGGAAAGTCTTACCCCTTTATTAACTACTATTCCATTACAACTTTTATCTTATCATATTGCAGTAATGCGCAATTGTAATGTCGATCAGCCAAGGAATTTGGCAAAATCCGTTACGGTAGAATAAAAAATTTCAAAATAATTATTTCTTAAAAGAGGCTCTTAATCTTAAGGGTCTCTTTTTTATTTTATCAAATTCACAATAGAAAGACGGTTATTTTGCCATAGTAATACTATGCATGCATAATTTATTTCAATTTGTTATTATGCGTTTAAAATTATCTGTATCTTGGGCTCAACTAATTTTAACTCAAGTAAAATAATGAGAACGATACAGTTTTTAGCATTGATGTTGTTTGGAGCATTTGGTTTCTCCCAAACAACCATTAGTGGAACCGTTGTTGACGAAAACAACCAACCTATTCCGGCAGCCAATATTGTTATTGTTGGCACAACAATAGGTACGACCGCAGATTTTGACGGTAATTTTGTTTTAGAAACTTCAGAAGTCCCCCCTTTTCAACTAATTATTTCTAGTTTAGGGTTTTCAGAAGCACGAGAAAACATAACGGCCGCAAAACAAACGATAAATGTAGTGCTGCCAGAGGCACAGACCTTTTTAGATGAAGTGGTGCTGTCCGCATCCAGAACTCCGGAACGTATTTTTGAATCTCCCGTTACGGTTGAGCGTAT
>CAZMUV010000059.1:0-22639 GCA_964569345.1 uncultured Maribacter sp.
TTTTCATAAGAGTTCACAAATCGTCAACACGATGAGTGAATTTTAGCAAGTACTCGACTCTGATTGACCTGATAGCGGAAGGTTCGAGCCCCAGCCAGGTCACTAAAGCCTCCAATCAGATAAAATGGTTTGGAGGTTTTTTTATAGACTTAAGTGAATTTAAAAAATCAGCATATTAGTCTCAAGGTTCCTAAACTAGGTGTTTAATCAACCATAAAACAGCTATGTATTAAAAGAACCATTATAATGCTAAAGTATACTACTTGTTTTAATTAAGAATGAGTGATTCACACGATTTAACTGAAACACATAAAAGGTCTTTATCTCTAAATACAATCAATATTCTAGGTATATGTAAACTAGATATGTATTCATAATTTATATTAAGGTAAGTCTTGGAAATTAATCCCACAGTGGGATTAATTTCCTGCTAATCCAATTAGAGCAATTATCTTTACCCGCATAATCATTATGAAAAACTGATTTGCAACAGATAAAAGACTACTTAGATCAAATAGCGACGATTTCTGACAGAGATTGGATTTTTTTTACTTCAAAATTAAGGAAGCGTATTATTGCGAAGAAAACTATCTTTTTGAAGCTGAATGAGATAGAAAATACAATATCTTTTATTGAATATGGGGTTGTACGCTTATATATTCCTAAGGAAGACCCAGAAAAAGAAATCACTTTTGGTTTTAGTTTTAAAAACCAGTTTATTAGTGCATATGATTCTTTCTTAACACAAAAACCTTCTGCATATCAATTACAAGCGCTTACAGAAATTAGTATTTTGAGTATTACTTATAGCGACTTACAAGCTGTCTATAATACAACGCAAATTGGAAACCTTATTGGCAGATTAACAGCAGAACGCCTCTTCTTACTCAAATCTAAGCGAGAACAGGACCTATTGCATCTTACAGCAGAGCAACGCTATGTAAAGCTATTTAAAGAAAGACCAGAACTCTTAAAAGTAATTCCGCTAAAATACATCAGTTCCTATATTGGTGTTACTGCACAGGCTTTAAGCAGAATCAGAAAACGGTTATGAGACTCATTTTATTGATTTAGGTTCATTGTTTCGCTTATAACATCGATTTAACTTTGTAAAAAAAAGTTATGGTTATTGTTATTTTCGTTTTAGTACTCTGGTATGGAGGCTTGTTTTTTCAGTCTTTCTTTTTGCATCGCTATGCTGCTCATCAGGTATTTACCATGTCTAAAGGAATGGAGCGTCTTACCTTTATTTTGACTTGGGTTTTTCAGGGGGCTAGTTATTTAAGCGCTTATGGTTATGGAATTATGCATCGTATGCACCACGCCTACACAGATACAAAAGACGATCCACATTCTCCTTCTCACGATGCCAACCTATTTGCAATGATGTGGAAAACAAAAACAATTTATCAGGATATTAATAAACAACGAGTTCAAATTGATTCACGTTTTACCAAAAATGTTCCGCAATGGACAAAATTTGACGCGTTTGCGAGTTCTCGCTTTTCTAGGTTACTTTGGATTATATTTTACATTTTATTCTTTGTTTATTTCACAACAGCTTCTTGGCAATGGTTATTATTACCAGTAACCTTACTAATGGCGCCTATTCATGGCGTGATAATTAACTGGTTTGGTCATATCTATGGTTATGTTAATTATAAGATGAAAAACACTAGTAAAAACCTCTTTCGTTTTGATTTTTTGATGATGGGCGAAGGGTATCATAATAATCATCACAAACATTCAAGTAGAGCAAATTTTGGTGTTAAATGGTACGAGATTGATATTACTTATTTAATCATTAAGCTATTAGATGCGCTTGGCTATATTCAGTTAAAACCGGTAAGAGTTAAAAAGCAATAGCTGTTGATATAGCACATCAATTAAGCAATGTTCTAATGGCTAGGATTGGAGCCAAAATTGATGCTATCCTAATTTTATCACATCAAGGTATTAGGTTGGAAATATTCATAAGAGCTCCATGGCGTACTTGATTTGATGTGTGACTAAATTATTAATTTGTTAAGGTAAATTCTGGAATGTTTACCATAGGTTGGTTCATGACCAACTTTTGATAGATTTCCTATAGTTCATTGCAAAGGAATACTATATTCTTTCCGCACTACGAATAGAAACAAAATAAACATACCATCTAGAGAAATAAAAACATCTACTTACTTGTAGATTTCCTGTTGCTTTTTATGGTAAGATAATCTTCTACAGACATTAGCTTACCATAAAAGCCTTACAAAACAGTATAGGACTGTTTAACTAAGCCACGCCTTATGTTTATATTTTATTAGGATAAAATGTATAGTAGGTTGCTCATTGAAGCGCTTTTGGTATATTCATCATAACTTTTATCTTTAGGATTGAAAGCTAGGATATTTGAAACCAATAAAAACCCTAGAATTTAGGATACCGATACTGAGAGTATCTACTAGTTTTAAAGCTTCGGAAATGGATGCGACTACACCTATTCCACTTTATAGTTTGGGCAGTCTATTGGCTGATTTAAATTTGAAATAATGATGATGCTGTGTTAAGTACCTAAACTCTTTAACTCTAAAATAATTTGAAGAGTAAAAGATTAGTTGTTTTGACAAGTACCGGAGAAGTATTGTGTAGAACCTTGGTTATGGCGTTTGCCAAAACGGTGCTGTAAGATTGCCATACTAGATTTAAAAAAGGAAGCTGCCTAGCTGATTTCAGATGACATCAATACATCTGGCGTATCGGTTATTAATTTTATGGCCAATGTGTTGAAAAAAGAGTCCTTGTAGTCGCCAAAAAATAATTAAATAAAAAATCATAACATTAGATGAGCATGACTTTGGAACAAACTTGGCGTTGGTACGGCCCTAAAGACCCCGTATCTCTGTCCGATATCAAACAGGCCGGAGCTACGGGCGTAGTTTCAGCGTTGCACCAAATTCCTAATGGAGAAGTTTGGCCAGTATACGAAATCAACAAACGGAAGACAAAAATCGAAAACGCTGGACTGACATGGTCCGTTGTAGAAAGTATTCCCATTCACGAAGCGATAAAAACACAGGCTGAAGGATACCTCAACTACATTGAAAACTACAAACAGACCCTGACCAATTTGGGTATCTGCGGAATAGATATTGTTTGTTACAATTTTATGCCCGTATTGGACTGGACACGAACCAACCTAGAATACAAGTTGGAAGATGGTTCTACGGCATTGCGATTTGAAGCGACTGCATTTGCTGCATTTGAGTTATTTTTACTAAAAAGACCCGGGGCTTCAACTACCTATTCCGAAAAACAACAGCAAACGGCCAAAAGGTATTTTGAGAGACTAACCAACGGTCAAAGACAACAACTTTCCAACACAATCATCGCGGGACTTCCTGGGGCGGAAGAAGGCTATTCTCTGGAAGAGTTTCGTGCGATTTTGGCAACGTATCATAATATCGGGAAAACGGAACTTAAAAAACACTTGTTTGAATTTTTGAGCCATATTATTCCTACAGCAGAGAAAGCCGGAGTATTCATGTCTATTCACCCAGATGATCCTCCATATCCCATTTTAGGATTGCCAAGGGTAGTAAGTACGGAAAAAGATATTCTCGAACTTTATGCTGCTGTTGATAGCCCCAATAACGGACTTACATTTTGTACGGGATCCTTTGGGGTACGACCAGATAATAATCTTTCTAGCATGGTTGCCCATTTAGGTAGTCGAATACATTTCATTCATTTACGCAGCACGCAACGCGATGCATATGGTAATTTTCACGAAGCAAACCATTTAGAAGGCGATGTAGACATGTTTGGAGTCATGAAAGCTCTGGTAATGGAGCAGGAGAATCGTAAGACAGCAGGTCGTAAAGATTTCAGAATGCCCATGCGACCTGATCATGGACACAAAATGTTGGACGACCTCCATAAAAAAACCAATCCTGGATATTCGGGTATTGGACGTTTACGAGGCCTTGCCGAACTAAGAGGTTTGGAACTTGGAATAAGAAAATCTATAACTAATTAAAATGCCTGCGCAATGAATTTTAAAAACCTTTTTACCCTTGTTTTTATCGCTGGTATCCTATGTTCATGTGTTGAAGCAGAAGGTTCTAAAACCATTCGCTTAGGACATGGATTGGACGTGAGTCATTCTGTTCACAAAGCGATGGTTAAAATGGGAGAAGATCTTACTTTACTATCTGACGGAAAACTAAATCTTAAAATTTACCCTAGCCAACAACTGGGCACAGAACGGCAATGTTTGGAGCTTTTACAAATAGGCAGCTTGGATATGACTAAAGTTTCTGTTGGTGTATTAGAGAATTTTGCACCTAAGATGAGAGTCTTAGGACTACCCTTTTTATTCAGGAACAGAGAACATTCTTTTCAAGTGCTAGACGGCCCTTTAGGGCAAGAACTATTGAACGGAGGAGAAAAATACTGGCTAAAAGGCTTGGGTTATTATGATGCGGGTAGCCGTAGTTTTTATACAAAAGACAAACCCGTAAACACCCCTGAAGACCTTATAGGGCAAAAAATTCGGGTAATGGAAAGTGTTACCGCAATGGATATGGTCAGCGGCCTTGGCGGGTCTCCAACACCTATTTCTTGGGGTGAACTATACACCGCGCTGCAACAAGGTGTTGTAGACGGTGCCGAGAACAACCCACCAAGTTTTTACCTTTCCAGACATTATGAAGTAGCTAAATATTATACTCTTGATGAACATACCGTACTTCCAGATGTGTTGCTTGCAGGCACTCACCTTTGGAACGAGCTATCGGAAACAGAACAAGGTTGGTTAAAAAAAGCGGTAGATAATTCAGTCGTTTACCAACGCAAATTATGGCTAGAAGCCGAGAACGAAGCTTTGAAAGCAGTCAAAAAAGCAGGTGTGCAAATCATTTATCCAGACAAGGCTCTTTTCGCTGATAAAATCAAGGATTCATTTGACAAGTACAAAGAGGATAAAGAATTTTATCAAATGATCAAAGATATTCAAGCTACTAAATAAACCAATACATAAAAACAGCACATGAACCTAAGAGTAAAAATTGATAAACTATTGGCCAACTTTTTGGTCATCATCATGACTGCCATGGTATTAAATGTCCTTTGGCAAGTCGCCAGTCGTTTTATATTAGGATCGCCCAGTTCCTTTACGGATGAGCTAGCGCGCTATCTTATGATATGGGTAGGGATTTTGGGTGCGGCCTATGTCTCCGGACAAAACATGCACGTGGCCATAGATGTACTCCCAAGACGATTAAACAAGCAAACCCAAAAAAAGCTATTATTCATCGTTAGGCTTTTGATTATTCTTTTCTCTTTGGGTGCGCTAGTCGTTGGCGGTCTGCGCTTGGTTTATATCACCCATGTGCTGGACCAAAACTCTCCTGCTTTACAAGTCCCATTATCCTTAGTTTATGTGGTCATTCCTATCAGTGGCATGCTCATTATCTATTACAAAATCTCCGATATTTTAAAAGACTAACTCTATGGAATACGCACCAATACTAGTTCTGGTCATCAGTTTTATTTGCCTTTTGGCCATAGGTACTCCAGTTGCATGGAGTATTGCAATTTCTTCCCTACTCACTCTGTTGGTAAGTATTCCCATAATCCCGGCCATGACAACGGTTTCGCAACGCATAGGAACTGGACTGGACAGCTTTGCACTGCTCGCCATTCCGCTCTTTATCCTTTCGGGAGAGCTTATGAACAAAGGAGGCATCGCCCACCGGCTTATTGCCTTTGCAAAAACATTGGTCGGTTCCTTACCAGGCGGACTGGCACTCATAAATATTATTTCTGCGATGCTCATGGGAGCTATCGCAGGTTCTGCTATGGCAGCAGCATCAGCCATGGGGAGTATATTAGGGCCTGAAATGGAAAAAGAAGGCTATTCACGGGAATTTGGAGCCGCAGTAAATATCACAGCAGCAACCACCGGTCTCATTATTCCACCCAGTAATGTACTTATTGTATATTCATTGGCAAGTGGCGGCGCTTCTATTGCTGCTTTATTTTTAGCTGGCTACATACCTGGTATTTTAACAGGGCTGTTCCTGATGATTGTTGCCTCGTTTTGGGCGAAGAAAAAAGGATATAAAGTAGGCAAGCGCAGTACAATTAAAGAAATGTTTAAAACTTTTATTGATGCTGTACCTAGCCTATTCATGCTGGTTGTAGTGATTGGAGGTATTGTTACTGGTATTTTTACTGCTACCGAAGCTTCTGCGATTGCGGTGCTCTACAGTTTCTTGTTAGGAATGATATACCGTGAAATCTCATTTCCAAAAATGCCACAGATACTTTTGGATTCTGCCGCTACAACGGCCATTGTTATGCTATTGATAGGTGCATCCATGAGTATGTCTTGGGCTTTGAGCTATGAGAATATTCCACAAGAAATAAGTTCGGGACTTTTGGCTTTGAGTGATAACCCAATCATTATTCTTTTGATTATCAACTTACTACTACTCTTTGTTGGGATTTTTATGGATATGACTCCGGCCGTACTTATTTTTACGCCTATTTTTCTACCCGTTGTTACTGCATTAGGCTTGGACCCTGTCCATTTCGGAATCATTATGGTATTAAATCTGTGTATCGGTCTGTGCACACCGCCGGTGGGGTCTGTACTGTTTGTTGGTGTGGGAATCGCCAAGACAAGTATAGAAAAGGTCGTAAAACCCTTGCTCCCTTTATTTGTAGCAATGATTTTCGCCTTGTTTTTAGTAACTTATTTTCCTGAATTGAGCCTTTGGTTGCCAAGGCAGTTTGGGTTGTAGTGTTTTAAATTGTTATTGTTTTAGGTTTAAAATAGTAGCGAAACAATCGGTTTAATAATAATCTAAAGCTCAAAGTAGGCCTTCGCATTATGGTAGGAGATATCGCTCACTATTTTACCCAACCATTTTTCGTCGGCCGGTAATTCTCCGTTGGCAACATCGTTCCCTATGAGGTTGCATAAAATACGCCTGAAATATTCATGTCTTGGAAAGGAAAGGAAACTGCGTGAATCTGTTAGCATACCCACAAAACAACTTAACAATCCCATATTGGAAAGCGTGTTCATCTGTTTTTCCATACCGTCCTTTTGATCTAAATACCACCAACCCGAGCCAAATTGCACCTTCCCTTTTATACTACCATCGTTAAAGTTCCCCGCCATAGTGGCGAACACTTCATTATGGGCCGGATTTAGGTTATAGAGCACCGTTTTTGCTAATTGGTCCGTACTATCCAAATCATTTAAAAATCCACTCAAGGCTCTTGCCTGTGAAAAATCGCCTATAGAATCGAAACCGGTGTCCGGCCCCAAGTTGGTCAATAATCGCTTATTATTATTTCTAATCGCTCCCAAATGAAACTGTTGCGTCCATCCTCTTTTATGGTATTCTCTAGATAGGAACAACAGTGTTTTGGCCTTAAATAAATTTACTTCCTCGGTTGTTATTGTTTGACCTTCCTTTACTTTTGAAAAAATGTTCTTGCAGTTGTATTCGTTAGTATCAAAATAATATAACTGCTCCAAACCGTGATCCGCCAAGCGACCACCGTTCTCATGGAAAAAATTTATGCGTTGTTCCAAAGCGGAACATAACTTATCATAGCTATCGATAGTGCTATTGGTGACCGATTCCAATTTTTTAATATAATCGGCATACCTCGCTGCATCCTCCACCGCAAAGGCCTTGTCAGGTCTAAAGGTGGGGTATACTTTTGGACTAATCTCTTGCTTTTTTATACTGGCGTGATGTTCCAAATTATCCGTTGGATCATCCGTAGTACATAAATAATCTACTTTTTGACCCTGTAAAAGTCCGACCGTATGGTGCGAGGCAGACTGCAGTTGCTCTGAAGTACTATCATAGATGACTTCCGCAGTGGCAGGCGATAACAGTTCATCGATTCCAAAATAGCGTTGCAACTCCAAATGTGTCCAATGGTATAATGGATTTCTTACGGTATACGGGACAGTTTCCGCCCACTTCAGGAACTTCTCCCTGTCAGATGCCTTTCCGGTAATATAGTCCTCATGAATACCAAAAGCACGCATTGCCCTCCATTTATAATGATCACCAGCCAACCAAACCTGACTGATATTCTCAAATACCCTATTCCTTGAAATTTCCAATGGGGACAAATGATTGTGGTAATCTATAATGGGTAAATTCTTTACATAATCGTGGAATAGCTTCTTAGCAAATTCACCCTGTAACAAGAAATCTTCCGCAATAAATGACTTCATCCGTATATTTTAATTCCGTAATTTTTTAATCAGATTCAATGTATCCCGAACCTTCTTTTCTAGACCTTTAAAATCTTTGTTGGCTAACACTTCTTTGCTTATTAATTGGGAACCCATGCCTACGCAGGTAACGCCTGAATCGAACCAGCCTTTTAAATTGGATTCTTCCGCACTCACACCTCCTGTTGGCATAATGTTCGTCCAAGGCTGTGGTCCTATAATGGCTTTTACGAAACCGGGGCCATAGGTAGAACCCGGAAATAATTTAATGATTTCACAGCCTAGTTCCTCCGCTTTGTTGATTTCCGTCAAGGAACCACAGCCGGGAGACCATAGCACTTTTCTACGGTTACACACGATAGCTATATCTTCTCTCAAAGATGGAGTTACGATAAAGTTAGCTCCCATCTGCATGAACATACTTGCCGCTCCTGCATCGGTTATGGAACCTACGCCGAGAATCATACCTGGTAGTTCTGCTATAGCGTATTTATTGAGTTCTGAAAATACCTCGAAAGCGAAATCACCACGTGCGGTAAATTCCATCAAACGTGCGCCGCCATCATAACAAGCTTTTAATACCTTCTTTCCTAATGCGATATCCGAATGATAGAACAATGGCACCATGCCGGTTTCTTTCATCACAGTTGCTACTTCTATTCTTGAATATTGAGCCATACTCTTTTATATTTTATAAGTCACGACTTATCTAGCCACACGACCGGATGCGTCGCCATCCATTAATTTTTCTACTTCACTTACCGTTACCAAATTGGCATCGCCCATTATGGTGTGTTTTAAACAGGACGCGGCCACAGCAAAGTTCAATGCATTTTGATCATCCTCCGGGTATTTTAATAGACCGTATATTAAGCCACCCATAAAAGAATCGCCACCACCAACGCGGTCTACGATATCGGTAATTTGATATTGGGGCGATTGAAACATCGTCTCTCCATCATAAAGCACACCTGCCCAAGAATTATGGGACGCGGATATGGAACCCCTTAAAGTAGTAATCACTTTTCTGGCCTTTGGGAACTTTGTCATCATCTGTTGGCAAACAGATAAAAAGGCTTCTGCCTTTACGTGTTCACCTTGGGTGGTTATATCCAACCCATCCGGTTTTATACCAAAATGCTTTTCGGCATCCTCTTCATTGCCCAAAATAATATCGCAATAGGACGTTAATTTGATCATAATCGCTTCCCTGTCCCCACCGTAATTCCATAGTTTGGCGCGGTAGTTTAAATCGGTAGAGATAGTTACTCCCATTTCACTAGCTACTTTAACCGCTTCTAAACAGGCATCCGCAGCTCCTTGTGAAATTGCTGGTGTAATCCCTGTCCAATGGAACCATTCCACGCCTTCAAAAACCGATGTCCAATCAATCATTCCTGCCTCGATTTCGGCAATTGCCGAATGTGAACGGTCATAGACTACCTTACTGCCGCGACTTACTGCACCAGTTTCTAAAAAGTAGATACCCAAGCGATTTCCGCCGTATATAATATGTTCAGTACCTACATTACGCTTTCGCATTTCCATTAAGGCACATTCTCCGATATCATTCTTGGGTAAACGGGTTACAAATTCTACAGGAACACCATAATTAGCCAAAGAAACAGCAACATTGGACTCCCCGCCACCATAAACAACATCAAAACTATTGGTCTGGGAAAATCTTAAAAATCCTGGAGGGGATAAACGTAGCATAATCTCTCCGAAGGTCACTACTTTCTTCATGTAACTAGATTTATTTTATAAAAATTAACTTTTCTATGTCTTCGATTTAAGGTTCCTACTTTCAACACTCATGGATGAGTAAAAGAGCTTTAAAAAAGTACGTATTTACGGATTTAAAAATAATGTTGTTTTCACTTGAGCTCATATATAATTAGTTTCCAAAGATAAATTTATAGCATTGTTGGATTGCGTTGGTATTAAAGGTGATTCCCTAAACATGCCACATATGCCATGATTATTTTTTTATCAAGTGTTTCGGTAAATCTTCAACTCGTTCACAGCACAATTGGTCCATGACCTGCTTGAACTGCGTTTTTAACATACTTATGGTATGGTCACCACCTTGGTCGCCCAAAGCTCCACATCCATAGAGAAAAGAACGGCCCATGAAGGTGAATTTTGCACCACTGGCCATGGCACGGGCAATATCGGGCCCAGAACGCAGTCCACTGTCCATCATAATTTCTATTTTATCGCTATATTTTGCCCTTATTTCCGAAAGTGAATTGATGGTGGACTGCGCCGCATCCAGTTGTCTGCCACCGTGATTTGAAACGATGATGCCATCAAAACCTAAACGAATAGCATCTTGTGTATCCTGTTCTGAAGCTACACCTTTAAGGACTAATTTCCCCTTCCATTTGTCCCGTATAGGCTTTATCCGTTCCTCATTCAAGCGTCCAGAAAAGGTCTTGTCCATAAATTGACCCAACTGTTTTAGGTTCAATCCTTCGGGAGTATATGGTTTTAGCGTCTCAAATGTGGGCTGACCGAATTTTAGCGTATTGTACGCCCAAATGGGCTTACCCATAATCTGTAAAATATTGGTAATAGACATTTTTGGCGGTAAGGCCAGTCCATTCCTTATATCCCTTGGACGGTAACCAAAAGTGGGCACATCACAAAGGAGAACAAGCACAGGGCATTCAGCCGCCGCCGCCCTATTGATAATATCGTCCCTTAGGGAATCCTCCGCAGGATTATACAATTGAAACCACGCGTTGCCTTCGGTAAGTTCGCTGGCGCGCTCTATGCTCATCGTAGTCACCGTACTCAGTATAAAGGGTATATTATTTTTATAGGCCGATTTCGCCAATATTTCAGGGGAATTGGGCCACATCAACCCTTGAAGTCCTACTGGCGCAATACCAAAAGGCGCATCAAACTCCATGCCCATCACGGTCGTTTTGGTAGAGCTAACACCTTGGTTCCTTAAGTATCTTGGCTGTAACTGCACCTCCCTAATCTCCGTTGTATTTCTAGACAGGCTCACATCCTCATTACAACCCCCATCCAAATATTCAAAGGCGAACTTTGGGATACGGCGCATGGCCTTATTTCTTAAGTCGTTCATAGACGGATACTTGGAGTTGAATTCCTTAGCCATATAGCTTTACTTATATTAGGATAAAAGGTACGTGTTTTTTAACAAATAACGATGTATAAGGAATCTGAAATTTAGCCTACTTTCCAAAAATTAAGAGTATACCTAAGGGTGCAGAAGCATTATGAGAATCTGTAGTGCTTCATTCTATATTACATAGGTAGTGTCATTGGCGTTTTATGTAAACAAGACTGGAGTTTACGCGATACCTATAAACTAATTTAAGACTACATTTTTTAGAAAGTCCACCACCTTCTGTTCTGGCATTTCGCAAGGTTTTAATAGGTTATTATCTTTTGTAATATAATAGTTAAGGCTTATGAAATCCTTGCCGCCTAGCTCCTCACCATAAATTTTAAACGAATTTCCATTATTGAAAATTGCTTTAGTTATTCCGTATGTTCTGCTGTTATATTTTCCCTCAGAATAGCCATTGGGGATGTTTTTAATATGGTTTAAAACTTCGTTACTCATGGGTACTTCTTATTCTTTTCGTTTGTTAAAGAATCAAAAAATAAAATTCTACCTTAGTATTACGAGCTACAGGAGAGCATGGAACAGCCCACCTTGTTTCTTGCCCAATTGGGACGTTTGGCAAACCATTTTTCATTCTTAGGTTGCTCTTCATAGGGCTTTTTGAGCAGTTGAAACAATTCATCCAACAGTTGATAATCTCCCTTATCGGCATCATCTATGGCCAACTGTGCCATATAATTTCGTAATACATATTTAGGATTTACCCAATTCATAGTTTTGGCACGTTCGGCATTGCTTTTGTTTTCAAGCTTTAGGCGTTCGGCATACATTAAAAACCAAGCAATCCAATGTTCTTTGATTTCGCCTTGGACTTCATTTGGTTTGTAAAACGCATGGGCCACCGTTTCTAAACCATCTCTAGCACTATCGAACCTAGACAGCGTTCTAAAAAAGATAGTCATATCGGTCTCAGATCGTTGCAATACCGCTTCTAGTTTTTCTATGAGCAATCCGTCATTACTATCCACTTCAAACAGACCTAATTTTGATTTCATCATTTCTAAATAGGCAAGCTCCACATCCTCTTGATATTCCGCCAGAATCTTTTGCAAGGGTTCCGCCTCTTCAGTAAGTGGATACAGGGCATTCGCCAACTTAAATAGATTCCAGAGTACGATTTGTGGCTGTGTTCCATAGCGATAACGACTATGTGCCCTATCCGTGGTGTTCGGTGTCCAACCGGGATTGTAATCCTCTAACCAACCGTAGGGGCCATAGTCTATTGTCAACCCTAAAATGGACATATTATCCGTATTCATTACACCATGCACGAAACCAACGCGTTGCCAATGGATGACCATTTCCATACTTTTTACGGCAACCTCCTTAAAGAAGGAAACATATACCTCTTTTGAAGGGGCTCCCAAATGTAAAAAATGATGTTTGATTGTATAGTCTACTAACGTTTTTAAGGTTTCAACATCCTGTCTAGCAGCCAGCAGCTCATAGTTTCCAAAGCGTAAAAAAGAAGGTGCAACACGACAAACAATAGCTCCCTTTTCATAATCGGGATTGCCATCATACATCATATCTCGCAATACGGTATCTCCACTTAATACTAAAGACAAGGCTCTAGTCGTTGGCACTCCCAAATGAAACATGGCCTCACTACAAAGATACTCCCGAATGGAAGACCTCAAAACCGCCAAACCGTCCGCAGTTCTTGAATAAGGAGTTTCTCCTGCACCTTTTAATTGCAATGCCCACTGTTTACCCTTGTGCTCAACCTCAGCCAAGTTTATGGCACGACCATCGCCCAACTGACCTGCCCAATTTCCAAACTGGTGTCCGCCATAACACATGGCATAGGACTTCGTATTGGGTAAAAGTTTGGCTCCCGAAAAAATCTTTAAAAAACCCTGATCATCTACAGATTTATCCAAACCAATGGCATCCATCATTTCTGGCGATTTATGAATCAAACTGGGGTTAGATGGCCTTTTTGGTGTTACGTATGAAAAACAAGCCTTTGTAACCTGTCTCCTTGTATTTTTAAATATTGGGTCTGAAGGTAACTCTTTAGAATAGGTATCTTTTATGTTCAATTTTAATATCAAAATATGGTGCTTTTCTTTTATTATTACTCGATAATAGTACTCCAATAATCACTTTAATTTTTAATCGCTTTTACTTAGGAGCAGACTGCTACTGCAAGATAGTTCTCTTCTGTTAATTTCTCAAAAGTCTTAACAACCAAAACACATAAAGTATTCTGAAAGTCATGGTCGGGTATCCTGCTTACTTTTTTTATTAATACAGTCCCTCAGTACCATAACTTATAGCATTTTACCATACTTCCAAATTCCAAATCGATAATTTTTCAAGGTTCATGGCAAATATTTTCGAGTTCATCGCATTCTCAAAAAATACCTGGTTTTTGAGTTTAAATTTGTCCTGTAGACAAGCAATAACCCGTCCGTAAACAAACGGACATAAAATTAAAATATCATGAAAAAAATAGGTGTATTATTAGGAACTGGAATACTCGCTCTAACATTTTTATCCTTTGTAGGAAAAGACAAATGTGAAAAATCGAAAGAAAGGCATGAATCCTCAACAAGCTTGGCCGAGTTGCAACAACCTTTTATAAATAGATTACTAGCCCAAAACGAAAATGACTTATGGCAAATAGAAGACATTGTTTTAATCGAGACAGATCAGGATATTGATTTAGGTTTTGACACGGCAGCCTATCTGCCCGAAGGATTCAATGCCTATACAGGCTTAGCACTTGACTTAAATGAAATCGACATGGTTGAAATAGAAGAAGAAATTGATTTAGGTTTTGACACGGCGGCGTATCTGCCCATAGGATTCAATGCCTATAAAGGTCAAGAACTTGACTTAAATAAAATGGACATCGTTGAAATAGAGGAAGAAATTGATTTAGGTTTCGACACGGCAGCGTACCTGCCCATAGGATTCAATGCCTATGCAGGCGTAGCACTTGACTTAAATAAAATGGACATCGTTGAAATAGAGGAAGAAATTGATTTAGGCTTCGACACGGCAGCGTACCTGCCCATAGGATTCAATGCCTATAAAGGTCAAGAACTTGACTTAAATGAAATGGACATCGTTGAAATAGAGGAGGAAATTGATTTAGGTTTCGATACGGCTGTATATTTGCCCATAGGATTCAATCCTTACCACGGAATGGGTCATGTACATATACATGTACACTTATCAGAAGATCAAATCAGTTTGAATATGTAAAAACCAAGTCAGAATAGACTATGTTTTCTTAGTGAATGGAAAAGACCTTTAGCTTCTGCTAAAGGTCTTTCTTTTTACAATAGTATCTTTATATAATGTAGTGTGCGTCAAATTAATCCAAGGCAAAAACGGCTGAAGCGACCCGAGAAGCATAAGAAAGAAAAAAACTTTTTAAATTCTAAGGTAAGCTCACCCATATTAACTACCCAAGAGGGAAGCCATATGAGGTATTCCGTGGTTTCATTTTAGGATTAGGGGCAAAAATCTTCCCCCACAGGCGGAGATTGTATTTAGCCCCACCAGACCTTGAGTAATTTGAGAGCAAAAATCAATTCCTATCTCCCAAATGGGTAGGTTCAATCAGAAATCCGTAAGTAGTTTTATTCTACTCATTAAAAATATGGCCCATTTCTCTCTCATAAAATCGAAGAAAGTTCTGTAATGCAGCTCCTTTTCCATACTCTCAAAATTATAAATCGACAACTTTTTAGGGTTCATCGCAAACTTTTTCGGGTTCATCACATTCTTGAAAAATACCTGGTTTTGGGGCGTAAGTTTGTCTTGTAAATAAGTAATAATCCGTCTGTAATAAAGCAGACTTTAAATCAAAATATCATGAGAAAGTTTTTAAAAAGTACCGTAGCACTTGCACTAGTATTCGCAACAACAACTGTAATCGCAAATGACCCAACAACGAGCTTAACAACTACAGATAACACAAAAAGTATTGTATTAGAAATGGGTTCACAAGCAAACGAATCGAAAATTAGAATGACCGACGAAAATGCACAGACCATTTACGCCGAGAACATCATAGATGCCAATTATGCAAAGAAATTCAACCTGAACGGTCTTGCCGTTGGCACGTATTATTTTACTATCGAGAATGCTTTGTCATCTGTAATATATACAGTGACAGTAAATGACAAAGATGTTACCGTGAATACTATTAAAAACAATACTATCAAACCAATTTTTAGGAAAATTGGTAAAAAAGTATCGGTGAATTTATTCAACGGGGATCAAGAAAAAGTAGCTATTGAAATCATGGATAGCCGTAATAACGTGGTCTTTAAAGAATCGACAAAAGGCGAATTAAATGTTGGTAAAACATTCAGTTTCGAAAAGGCTATTAGAGGTGACTATACTATTATGGTAAATGATGGGGAAGAAACTTACTATGAAAATATCTCCGTCGAGTAAGGCTTAACGTTCAATTTAAGTTATAATGTTATTCTTAGTGGAAAGCGGTCTTCAAAGAAAAAAGAAGGCCGCTTCCCTATTGCTGGATGTTTTGCAATACGAAAGTCAAACAGTTTTCTTTCCTACGCTTAGCCACGTTTTCAGTATCTTGTTAACCATTAATTCACTTTCTTGATGCAACTAAATTTTAAATCTATAAAAAAATATCAAAAATCAGCCATACACCTTTTGGTTTGGGTGGCGCTTTTATCCTTGCCCTATATTTTTTCATTACAGGCCGAAGAAGGTGGACCACGCTCACAATTTATGCGTAAAATCCTTCATTTGAACACGGTTATGATGTTCTTTTGGGCGTTGATATTCTATTTGAACACCTTCATTTTTATTCCAAAGTTGCTTTACCAAAGAAAGGTGTTACTCTTTATACTCTGTAATATAACTGTACTTGCGGGGATATTGGTTGTAAACTGGTGGCTCTATATCACATTTGCATCGGAACATACGTATCTCTTTAGCAGAGCTATTGCATTCAATGGGCTTCCCTTTCTGTTTTTTGTTTTGATCAGCATTGCGTTCAAGACCGTTTCGGACCGTATGAGAATTGAACGGATAACAAAGGACCGAGAAAGTGAAAATCTAAAAACGGAACTGTCCTTTTTACGTTCCCAGATTAGTCCGCATTTTTTGTTCAACGTCCTTAACAATATCGTAGCCTTGGTACGGCTAAAAAGCGATAAATTGGAACCCACCATCCTTAAACTTTCCTCAATAATGCAATATATGCTTTACGATACGGATGAGGACAAGGCACTTTTAAAAAGCGAGGTAGACTATGTAAAGAGCTATATAGATCTGCAGCAACTACGTTTTGGAAATCGGCTTACGTTACATGTAGACCTGACACCAACGGAGGATTGGCACGCCATTGAACCTATGCTCTTGATTCCCTTTGTGGAGAACGCCTTTAAACATGGCACGGGAATGATCGAAAACCCCATAATAGATATTTCCTTAGAGGCGGCCGATAATCAACTGACCTTTGTCGTAAAAAACAGGTATATTGATAAGGACAAAGCTAAGGACAAGACATCTGGGATAGGACTTACGAATGTAAAACGTAGGTTACAGCTCCTATACAGTGAAAACCATAGTCTAAACATTGATAAGACCGATACATGGTTTACCGTTACCTTGAAATTGAATTTTGAACCATGATGAACTGCATCGCCATAGACGACGAACCTCTAGCATTGGAATTGCTAAAGGACAACATTAGTAAAGTACCGTTCCTTAATTTAACTGCTTCTTGCAACAACGCCTTTGAGGCTATGGATACCATGGGGAAACACTCCGTAGACCTGGTTTTCATAGACATTCAGATGCCTGGCCTTACCGGACTACAATTTATAGCAAGTCTAGAAAAAAAACCGTTCGTCATCTTTATTACCGCCTACAAACAATATGCCGTGGAAAGTTATGACCTCGACGTGGTAGATTACCTAGTAAAACCTGTGCCTTTGGAACGTTTTATAAAGGCGTGCAACCGCGCCAAGGAGCTTCATGAACTCAAATCTGCCAAAAGTCCGTTGCCGAACAAGACCGTACTCAACCATTTTTTCGTGAACGTGGATTACAGTCAATTAAAAGTAAAGTTCGATGATATCATATGGATGAAAGGTTATGGCGATTACATAAAGTTCCATCTAAAAAGTGCCGAGCATCCACTTGTAGTACGTATGAGTTTTAAAGCGCTTGAAAACGAACTTCCTCCAAAGAAATTCATTCGAATCCATAAGTCCTATTCCGTTGCCATCGATGCCATTACCGCCGTTCGCAAGAACAGTATTTTTCTGGGGGAAAAGGAGCTATCTGTAGGTGAGACCTTTCGAGAAAGTGTGGAGCAATTGGTTAGGAGAGGGTAATCGGAGGCCAACTGATTACAAACTCCTTACTTTGTGTAATAAACTTAAGTTCGTTTCTGACGTGTGCTTCACCCTAAAACTTATTCTAAAAACCTAATAATATCAATTCCAAGACCTGGATTTTTTTCAATACTATTTCTCGAAGTTAGACTTCTATTATTTTGAAACTTTAAAACTGCTTAATTAGACCTCCCTAAAACCGCTTCTGCCCAGAAAACTCCATCGCCTCGCCCTTACCAAAACCAAAACTAACCCCAAAAGTCACAAAACGACCTTGTTGGCTAAAATTCCTTAGGTAGAAGTCGGGTTGTATAGTTTGCCTCTCCCGGATACGCGAAGCGAATACATCGCGAATACTCAGGTTCAAAATGACCTTGCCTTTTAGTATTTTTTTACGTGCGCCAAAATCCATAAAAATAACTTCGGTACTTTCTTGCTGTAGGGTACGGAAACCGGACTCGTAATTACCAATGAATTCCAAATCGATATTTGCAGGGAGTTTTACTTTACTAAGCAGATGATTGGACCATTGCTGACCTGTAAAATCAAAAGAAGTGCCTTCAAAATCGCCATCGCGGGCAAAACGGTTAAAATTGAAATCATTGGTAAACGACAACCAATTCGTGGGTATATATTTGGCGTTGAACTCTGCGCGCGTGGTATTGTTGATACCGATATTCTCAGGTCTGGAGACACTAATATTATTCTCAAATACCACTATCCTTTCAACTACCTCGGTGGTATGTCGGTAAAAAACACCAAAGTTCATGGACACCTTACCTAGTTTATAAATACTGGTAATCTCAAAGCTGTCGGTAAATTCTGGCTGTAAATCAGGGTTACCGGTGCGGATATTAAAGTTATTCCGTGTATTGAAAAACGGATTCAAATCCCACAACCTAGGTCGGAATATCCGCTTGGAGTAGCCTGCCTGAAAGGACAGATCATCATTTGCTTTGTAGGAAGCAAATCCGCTTGGAAAAAAGTTATTGTATCGCTGGTCATTACGTTCATTGGTGGTCTACAAAAGTGTGGCCACATCAGTATCCTCGAAGCATACGTCTACTTTTAGTCCCTATTTGTCCCTTTCATAGGAAGCCGTTCCGTAGATTCCCAATACTTTTTGTGTCCATTCAAAAATATTGGTCAGCGCGGAATCTTCCACAAAGGAAGTACCGTCAAACTCGCTGATGCCAAAATCACTTTCCACATCGTTTATCTGGTATTGTGTTCCAATTCTATGGTGCATTTGTCCGTCCATGGATGGGTCTAATCCGCCTTGAAAATATAATCGGCCTGACCGAAATCGGTTCAGGCGCGTTGTAGCAAATCATCTGCAGTGCCTACTTTAGTGGTGTTGGTAAAATCGGACACTTGGTCTTTGGCAAAGAGGTTCCCCGTGGCACTCAAGAGCAAGGATTGATCTTCGTTTCCTTCAAAATCCTTTTTGTATTGCAGCTCGTTGGAATATTTTGGATTGTCACCATGACAATACAAGTAAATAAAAAGAATGTATATATACATGACAAGAAAATAATATGACTTTAGGAGCCAAAGATCCATATAAATAAAAAGTATCTTTTTTCTTTTCTGTAAACGACTTTGCTTACCATCTGTACGATATATAGCGCCTAATCATACGTTCACATGACTAAAACAGTCGATAACAGTTTTGTTTTACCATTCCTTCCCTTAAAACTCTACTTTTATAACATGGCTGGAAAACTTACTTTTTTCAATAGCACTTCCAAGGAAGTTACATTTCAAATAATACTGCATAGTGTACTATTTATTTTCTTTTCATTTGACAGACACCGCCCCCAAATAGAAGAATTTCAAATAGTAGCCTTTCTAAACTATGCCTTGGGCGCCTTAGTTATTAATTACGTGCTACTACCACGATTTTTTTACACCAAGCGGTATTTGTTATTCTTCCTTTTTGTAGGTATAATCGTAGCCACTCTGATTGTAGTTGAAGAGTTGGTGCTAGAACGTATTTATTTTCCGGATACCAGAGGTACGCGGTTTCCTGGTGTTGTGTACAGCTTGTTAGATGTAATGCCTGTCATTACCATTTTGGCAGGATTCAAATTTGCATGGGACGCCTCCATTAAACAGCGAGAGGTAGAAGAATTACGAACATCCGTAAAGGAAAGCGAACTGCAATTTTTAAAATCGCAGATCAATCCGCACTTTCTGTTCAATAATTTAAACAACCTGTATTCCTATGCTATTGAGCAATCACCAAAGACGCCGTCCATTATCCTGGAGCTTTCGTCTGTACTACGTTATATGCTGTATGATTGTAAAGAGGATTTTGTGCCACTAAAAAAAGAAATTGAACACCTTAAAAACTTTACACAACTCAATGAACTACAGATAGAAGATCGTGGCAAGGTAACTTTTGAGACGGGAAACATAGCTTCCGGCTATCTTATTGCGCCATTGATATTGAACGTATTTATAGAAAATGCTTTTAAACACAGTACTGCTAGTCAATCCGAGGATATTTTTATTAATACCCAAATGACATTAGATGCCAACGGTCAGTTAGATTTTAAATGTGAAAATTCATTTAGACCCGCAACGAATACCGATAAATTGAACAACGGCATAGGCCTTACAAATGTTAAAAAACGTTTACAATTACTTTATCCAGATGCGCATACCTTGCATGTAAGCGATGCCAATAATCTATATTGCGTATCTTTAAAAATGAAACTTAAATCTATTTCAGAATGATCTGTTGTATTATTATCGAAGATCAACCGCCCGCGCAGCGGGTGCTGAAAAAATATATTTCAGATTCTGGGAATATGGAATTGAAAGGTACTTTTGCAGATGCCCTACAGGCGATGGAGTTCTTAAAGACTTCGGACATAGACCTTATTTTCCTGGATATTCATTTACCTAAAATATCGGGAATCGACTTTTTGAAAATGCTTTCCCAAAAGCCGAATGTGATACTAACCACAGCTTTTCCAGATTATGCTCTGGAAAGTTACGAGTATGATGTAACAGATTACCTACTCAAACCATTTTCCTTTGAGCGTTTTGTACAGGCCGTTTCTAAAGTCAACCCTAGCCCTTTGGGTAAATCAGATAACCAAAAAACTCCGGTAGTAGCTTCGCAATCAGAGGTTATTTTTATAAAATCAGGTTATGAATTGATAAAATTAAATGTGGCCGACATATGTTTTATACACTCTGATGCGGATTATACTGAAGTTTTTACCAAGGAGAAGAAATACCTTTCACAAGAACCCTTAAGATATTGGGAGGAGACCTTGGATAGCAGAAAGTTTATCCGCACTCACAGATCCTATATTCTTAGTATTTCCAAAATTGAAAAAATAATAGGAAATCAAGTCCTTTTGGACGAACATACCCGTATCCCTATAGGTAGGGCGTACAAAGAAAATTTTATGCAACACGTACTAAACTAAACAAGATGGACAAACTAAAAAAAGAAGACATTAAGCAAGAAGTATTTGACCTCTATGACGATTATGCACATGATCGGATTCCAAGACGATTATTTTTAGATCGACTCTCTACTTATGCAGTAGGTGGAATTACAGTAGGTTCCTTGCTAGGTTTCATCTCACCAGACTACATTAAAAAAATACAGGTGCCACAGGATGATGCTCGGTTAAACTCACAGTTTATTACCTATGATTCTCCAAAAGGCGGAGGCACCATAAAAGGCTTGCTTTCCAAACCAGCAGATAGTACTGAAAAACTTCCAGGGATTATCGTTGTTCATGAAAACCGAGGTTTAAACCCACACATCCAAGATGTTGGAAGACGCGCAGCTCTGGCTGGTTTTATTTCCTTAGCACCGGATGCGTTAACTCCTTTGGGAGGCTATCCCGGCACGGATGACGAAGGACGCGAATTACAACGTAAACGTGATCGCAATGAAATGCTGGAAGACTTTATAGCAGCTTTTGAGCACTTAAAAAATCATCCTGATTGCACCGGAAACGTTGGTGTGGTTGGTTTCTGTTTTGGCGGATGGATCTCCAATATGATGGCCATAAAAGTACCTGATTTAAAAGCTTCTGTTCCATTTTATGGCGGACAACCCACAGAAAACATTGCTGATATAAAAGCGCCGTTACTACTGCAATTTGGTGAACTGGACAAACGTGTTAACGAAGGCTGGCCAGCATATGAGGAAGCCTTAAAAAAACATGGTAAAGAATATACTGCCTATATCTATGAAAATGCGAACCATGGCTTTCATAACGATACCACACCAAGATATGACCGCGAGGCTGCCGAATTGGCTTGGAAACGCACCATCGACTTTTTTAAAGAAAAATTGGGGTAGTAATCTGGGTACTGCCCCAATATTATTATATTATCGTATAATCTAAATCAATCAAAACCAAATTGGCTTAGGCCTTCATGACTAATTTTTATGGCCTCTAAAGGTTTTAGACCGTCAAAGGTCATATCCTGTTCAACCATATAATATAGCATGCCAGATTTTTCCTTTTCAGCAAGGATTCTTGAAAAATCTATAGTACCCTTTCCAACAGGTGAAAACCTACCCTGTTCGTCCATATCCTTTACATGCCATATTTTAAAACGCCCTGGGTACTTTTCAAAATATACCAACGGATCCGCCCCAGCTTTGGTAACCCAAAAGAGGTCCATTTGAAAATTCACTAGTTCCGGATTACAATTTTCCAATAAATAATCTATGGGTATAATACCGTCTGCATTTTTCTTAAATTCAAAATCATGATTGTGGTACAACAACTCAAGTCCAGCAGCTTTGGCCTTCGCTCCCAAGGTATCCAATATACCAGCCAAGTTCTTTGCGCCTCCTGTCATGCTCATCGCCCTCGTTGTCTGGTCAACTTTAAACAG
>CAZMUV010000060.1:0-4546 GCA_964569345.1 uncultured Maribacter sp.
TAAGAGCATCCAAAAATGTTTTCTATCCATCTATATTGTTTTTTAATGCTATTGTTTAATGAAAAGTAAATTTGAAGCCATTTTAGATCCTATACTCCAACGAAAATGAACTACTCGCTATTTGGTAGGAGAACAATACATGTTTCTCATACTTTTTAAAATTAAGGTTATTATTCCACATTTTAAATAGTCCAGTTTATAAGTGAAACTTAGACCGGTTCTATTATAGTGGATAATCATCAACACCAATACTATATAAAAAAGATGCTTCAAAACTTTTTTATGCAGCACTGTACTATCTAAAATACATATCTTGTCACAAGATTTAATTCCTTTTAGATATGAAAAATTTAGTTTTATCATTAATAGGTATCCTCTGTACTATTATAACGTATGGGCAAACTGAAATTATTCCAAAAACCCCATTTACCAACAACTATTTAGCCGTTTGGCTTACAGCCAGTGAACACTGTTTGGACATAGCTAAGGCAATGCCAGAAGAATTATATTCTTATAGGCCTACGGCTGTAAGTAAGTCTTTTGGAGAGCAAATGGTCCATATTGGATATACCGTATCACTACTTACAAAACGGTATGTACAAGGAATGGAGGTAAAACCAAATACTCCAGACGCTTCCAAGATGACGAAAGCTGAAATCCTTGACTTGTTAGAAACTGGGTTCGCTTATACTACAAATGTCATCTACACCATAGAACAAGAACAATTGGATGAGTCTTGCGTAATGTATCATAGTGGCAATACAGTTAGCAGAGCATTTGCCTTTTTTTATGTACAAGATCATATGGCCAACCATAGGGCTAAAGCAAATTTATACCTTAGAATGAATAATATACAACCACCGGAATACACCTGGTAGTTAACAAACCAGTTATACCTTTTGAAGTTTAACCCTTTTAATGTTCGTTAGGGTATCTAGTTTACGACCTTAGCCTTACCCTAATTATTTTTTGAAGAATAATGCTACCTAATCACCATTATGAAAGGACTCTTTTTATTGTTTTTCCTTTAACATTTTAGCTGCTGAAGTATATCCACCTTCGGTGCCATCTACAAAGTGTGAATGTTTCGTTTTTCTATCCAAGACGTAACATGACATTACAGATGCATGTGTTATATGAATACCGTAGATAATTTTTTTATCTTTTTCTAGTTGATTTAGATATGCTATAAAAAGGTCTATTTTATGCTGCTCTGCTGTAAAAATTGTGTTAATCATACCATCAAGCATAAAAGTATGTGATAATTGACCAATTTGTTTTAAATACTGTTTTCCATTACGAGATAGGTTCAAATAGAATTTCCCAATAAGTGTTGCAATCCAATTTTTAAGTAAGTAGATTAAATTCTTATTGACAAGACTAATTTTCATTTCTTCCCATATTTTAAGAATACTAAAATTTAATTTTAGCTTATTAGACTTTATAGGTTGTCTGCTTTTAAATGCGCCAAATAAAGTATCCATTTTAGTTACCACTTCTCTATAAATAGCTCTTTGATCGTTTTCATCTATAGCATCCAACAATAAACAAATAACTTTTTTTTTGGCCTGAGTCGGATCAATTTGTTTCCATCTACATTCCATCCCTTCTAAATTTAAAAGGTCTTTTTTAAAATCAGCTAAGTTGTTTTCTTCAAAATTAGTTTTTATGAGTTCTTCCGCTTTTTTTAAACCATTACCTAAAAAAATAGGAATTGATAATTGTTCTGTAAGTTGATGTTTAGCTATTTTTAAACTAGATTTTTGGTTCACCAATTGTTTAACAGAAATATGTCCAACTCTAAGTGTTAAATTGGTATTTCTTTTAATATGAAGGCTATAATTTTCTAAGATTAGTATGATTTTATTCAGAAACATGGTTGGTAGAATGAAAGTAGCTCCGTCACCACCAAAAAAATAAGGTATTTCAGTACGTTGTTTCTCTTTTCTTATGGTATTTAATACTGATATTATTGCACCTGTTGCAGTTAGGTTTATCTGATGGTGTTTCCCTTCATCAACAGCTTGAGTTGAATTTTGAATATCTACCACCACCACATGCCAAGTATTTGGGACATCAGAAAAATAGGATTCACTTTCCAATAAATCTATAAGATTTTTACTTGAGTTTTTTAGTTTGGTATAGTAATGTATGTCTTCCATTCGTACAACAAGTGATTGATAATTAATTATTCACAAATTCGTTTTTTACAACGTTCGTTTATGCAGTTGGTTTGTTGCGTGTTTAAGCGACAAACTTAGAACAAGGAAACCGAACCTTAGCGCAATTCGTAGGATATTCCGAGTAACACATGGCCGAGTAAATTAATTATAAGTATTATTATCTCTATCAATATATATTTAAAAAATGAGCATGACAGATTAGTCCTTTGGCGTAAAATATAGTGTTACTTAAAATTTTATGTTCGCCTAAATAAAATAAGTATAATGAACAACTGTAGGCTTCCCCTTTCTTATGTCCTATTCATGTTGAAGTAGCTATTCAGAAGAGTAATTTATTGAGACCAAAGCTACGAGTAGCGGAGTATATATCCCTATTTTTACCAAAACAAACAACCCATGCTTCATTTAAAATTAGCAACAGATCCGCGCTGGGTCAACATTGTTGAAAAGAACATAGAAGAAATTCTAACAGACCATGCATGGTGTGAACAAAAGGCGGCAACAAACGCAATTACCATCATTACCCTTAATTCTGAATACCCGGATTTAGTGACGGATTTATTGTTGCTAGCCCAAGAAGAATTAGTGCACTTTCAAATGGTACATGATATTATAAAGAAGCGCGGCTATACCTTAGGCAGGGAACGCAAAGATAGCTATGTAAATGAGCTTTACAAATTTATGAGCAAAGGGGGTAGTAGATTACAATCTATGGTAGACAGGCTCTTATTTTCTGCCATGATAGAGGCGCGAAGCTGTGAACGCTTTAAACTACTTTCTGCAGAAATAAAAGACCCAGAGCTTTCTAAATTCTACCATGACCTCATGATTAGCGAAGCGGGGCATTATACCACGTTTATTGGCTTTGCTCGTAAATACGGGAAGGATATAGATGTAGACAAACGCTGGCAAGAGTTGGTTACATTTGAAGCTGAAGTAATTCAAAACTACGGAAAAGAAGAAACCATACACGGGTGAAAATCGGCGACGCTTGGAAGTTCGCACGACTGATTAGTGTGGTTAAAGCCTCTAAATCTATTACCACTAAGCTAATAAACAATAAGTTACCTATTTTTTGTATCTTAGGAATATGGAGATACCAAATGAGGCTTACACTATCTTATATACCATCACTTTTGTTGCTGTAGGGTTAGGGGTAGTAGCTTACTTAACAAGAAATAGTAGGAATTTTAGAAGTAGTAGAAATAAAAAGGCGAGAAAGCAGCATTAAGTCGCTACATTCTCAGACGAGCTATAGCCTAGGCTATGGGGTGTTTTTTCTATTGTTATATAGCGCTATTGCCTTTATGTAATTTTGTGCGCCTTGCATTGTTAAGTCATAAATAAACCCATCTAGTTCCGGATGGTTACTTTCTACCCAGTTTACTAAGGAGTCTACTTCTTTTCCCCAGACCTCCCAATTTGCATCAGCACAGTCTAGGTTTTCAATTTTGGCTATTTTACCTGATTGAAAATGGAACCTATACCTACAAGTCATGGGATTGTTCTTTAAAAATTCATGTTTTAAAGAATTCATAGTCACCGTAACAATAGGCTGCTCATCTTCGTTTTCTATAGAAACCAATGTATAAACAGGTCTAAAAACAGAATCCCACTTAAACTTTTCATAGTAGCTTTCACGGGAGTATGCCATTTTAAAATCTCCCTCAATACTTATAAGACTATCGGATAGGGTTCTTTTTATTTGGCTAAAATCAGAATTTTCAAAGCCTTCGTAATATGCTGTTATTTGCTCGGATGGCGTACTTCTTTTTTCTGTACAACCAGCACCTACTATTAAAATAAAAAGGAATAAAATGTTCTTCATAGTTTTCAGCTTCTATTGATGAATATTGCTAACACTAGTATTCCCTTATTCTAAAAATCGCCAACCCGCAGCAAGGGATTTGCCCATATACTTAGGCAATTTAAACGTAGTTAGCTCATCTGAAAATTCTCTCCCCGTATCTTTTTTATACGTTGAGTTAATTAAGCGTGTGCAAGAACCTGTAGGATAGGTCATATAGTCAACAGCTTGCTTTTCGCATTCGCTAAGAATTACATATTCCATTCTAACTCTCATTTTCTTTGAGTCATTTCCTCCTTCGCACAAAACAACGCTATCGATAGTTTGATTCTGAAGATGTGTGGCAAAATCAGCTTGAAAAGCTACGATGTTTTTTATGGAGGTGTCGTCTTTGGGTATTGATAACGGTTTGCCAAGATTGGTTACCGAATACGTTTTTTGATTGCCCTCTATAAGCAACATACCTATGGCATTACTCATTACTTCTATTGCTAATACTTTCATCTTAATACTCTTTATAATATCCGTTTCGTATGCTTCGTATGCTTCGTATGCT
>CAZMUV010000060.1:4646-22429 GCA_964569345.1 uncultured Maribacter sp.
TTCGTATGCTTCGTATGCTTCGTATGCTATGAATAAAATTAAATATTGCCGCTAATCTATGATTGCCGCGGTCTAGAAATACGACAGATTTTCAAATACGCGCTTAGCAAAATTTCCAAGTTTGTTGGATTATTTTCTCGAAAGAAAAATTTTAAAATTTTACAACTTTATAAATATACACAGACCTTTCGATTTAGCCCTCAAGTCCATATTGCTTATAGATTTTGATGTGTTTTCGTTAGTTTAATTAACTTTTGATTTCTCAATTTGCGTAAGTACTTCTCTAAGAGCGACTTGCATATTTATAAATCTTCTGATAGTTCCTTCTTTCTTGCTCTGATTAATCTTAAGCATAACTAAGAATTCACTATCCGAATTAAGATTTTTATAACTCTTAGGTACCGCATATTTTCGATAATCATAATCTTTGAAATTTTTTCTAACAAAAGGAAGCCATACATTTATTAATTCACTTTTATCAAATGCCATTTCATTATCAGCAGATTTCTGTAGAACATCATAATATTGAATAAGTTGGTTCTCTAAGTCTTGGTTGTTAATATTTTTTAATCCAATATTATGTAAAGTCTTATAACCATTCTAACTTATTTGAATTGTACTTATAGCCATACATTTACCCAGTTTATTATTATAAGTATTATATAACTGCTTACTATTTGTTAATCGGTATGATGTCCTGTTGGATTTCAAACTCATCTCTAATGCTCTTAATAGATGTAGTCAGTTGTAAGCTGTCATTTACCAAATTACCTTGAACCTCCAATAATCCCTTATTAATTGAGATGTTCATTTGATTTTGTTGATTTTTATTATTGATTGAAAGTGCTATCAAAATTCCAATTACAACAAGAATAATTTCACCAATCGCATAAAGTAGATATTTGCTGAATTTGTTTTCAGTCAGTAATTTATGTCTGACTTTTCTAAAGAATTTGATCATCTTTTTATCATTTTATCTTTTCCACAAGCGGCTATCTGCACCAAAGATCTACTAGACCTTTGATTTTGTTCTACAAAATTACGTTTCGATAATATCATTGGTTATTTGGTTGGTTATAATGAAGCACAACAATAGTGTATAAAAAATATGTTGCATCTGCAATTTAGCTAAAATGATGTAAACACCTATATTGACTGATAATAAGAGTATACTATGCGTTTACAAACGAAAACAAACAGTTAAAATACGGCAAAAACTCCACTGTAAATTGCCACCCAACAAACTTAAGAACAAAAAAAGTGGCCCATAATAAGGCCACTTTTATATACTAAAATACTCTTGATTTTATTTAAGCCAAATCAAAAAGATCTAAGTTCATTACTTTAGTCCAAGTAGCTATAAAATCGGTTACAAATTTCTTTCTAATTTTAGAAGATGTAATACCTACTAGCGGTTACATTAAAGCTTCCAAAAAGGGATATTTAAAATAGTTAAACAAAACATAGACTCTTTACTTACGAACAATGGTTAACCATCCAAGGCGCACTTCTTAGCCCCTACTATTATTTAATCCTTTAATTTACTCGTATTTCTATACCCGCTATTGTCTTTATACCAATCTGTATAGTTAGTGCCTCCAGAGGTCGCCCATTCACTAAAAAAGTTATAAGCTTCGTTTACCGGTACTTTTTCTTTTGGCGCTTTAAAATTATGATATATGTTTATTGCCCATGGCAGTCTAGAATCTGTTTGATAATTGCCATCTACATCTCTATTTACACCATCCGTCGTTACCGCATTTTCTCCAAGACTCGTTCTTAGACGGTTGGGCAAATGAATTTCTCTACCTCTTTCACGGTTTACAATTAAGAAAGAATTAAAAGGTGCTATACCTATTTGAGCTGTGGTTAATGGTGTTGTAAATTTTATTGAAATTTTACCTGGAACATTCAGCGCATTATTATTGTTATCAAAAAATATTACCACAGCTCTATTTTGGCCTTCTTCAGTACCATTTGCCGCAATATTTATATAATTTTCTGTCATAATTGCTCCGGTGACAGATTCAACTAGGCCAGGAGAGATACTTTCAAACTCAATTCCAAATGCATTAACCAATCCTGCTCCATCGGAGGTAACTTCAAAATAGATATCTAATTGTACAGCTTCATTTTGGGCGTTTAGTACCGCTAAACAGCGATAATTTATAGCGGTGTCATTAAAATCATAATCTGCTGTATAAGGCCAAAGGTCTTCAAAAGCGACGGTTCCCCAACCATATTTGCTTGGGGTAAATTGTTCAAATGCCTTGTCTGCATCTTCTGGGTATTCATCATTGCTGTCCGTGATGCCATCACCATCTGTATCCGGATCCTCGGCTTCTTCATCAAAAACACGGTACGTAGTTAAATCGTTAATAGTCCTATTAAAATTTATGGCATTCGCTGCATTGGGTCCATATGCATATTCCCAGCCTCCGGTTTGAGTATCCATAATAATTAAATCAGAGCTAGCGCTGCTATTAGCGAGCCATAGTTCGTCATTACTATCAAAGGTCATAGAAGTTGGATTAAAAGGCAATTGGTCTGCACTAATCCGTGTAGCCTCATATTCGTTATTGTTATCTAACTCAAGGCGATAAAGCCCTGCAAATGTGGATAAAAATATAGTTCCATTTGCCGAAAAGGCCAAATCTCCACCACCAAGTCTTAGCCCATTTATTTGCCATGTTGAAATTGTTCTACCGTTATTAGGGTCTATGGTGTATAATTTATCTCCATTTGAAAAATAGAGAAGTCCATTGTTAGTATTGAATTCTAGTCTTGGACCTCCACGACCAACATTACCCATAGTCTCCCAAGAATCATTCAATATATCATAGCGCATGAGCGGGTGTGGATTACTTCTTCCAATAGCATATAGATAATTATTAGCTTGGTCTATCGCTGCGGTATAACTCCCCATGGGCATATCTGAAAGATAGGTTAATACTCCATTTAAGGGGTTAATTTGGAATAATTCGCCACCACCATTTACGCAAAAAAGATAATCTTCTACAAGTCTAGTTTTCGCATTTTGGCCATTTTTAGAAGAGGGTGAGGGTTCTGTATATGTATAATTTACCGCTCCGTTTGTAATATCTATGATTTCAGAAGAAAAGCGTTTGCCCTCTTTTCTTCTAAGGTATAACTGGCTGTAATATGCAGGAATAGGCAAACGGCGTTCTAAAAGCCCATTTGAAGGTATTCCTGTAAATAGAAGTTGATTAAGGACATCACTTGTATATTCTGTGGTAGTATCTGGCTGCCCTTCATCATTAATAAACGCAATTTCCTCACCTATATAATCCGTGTCATTGTAGGCATAAATATCATATCTAGCGTTTGTGGTATTATCATTAATTGTGATGCTTACCTCGTTATACGTTTTGAATTCAAATCCTACTGGGATTTGAAGGTTCGTAAGTTCTAAATCTGAAACTTCAGTTTCAGTTTCGGTTTCCGTCTCCTTCTCCGTCTCGCTATCAGGATTTGGCACTTTATCAAAATCATCTTTAACACAAGATTGAATAAGTAGTAGTAAAAGCGCAACGAAAATGAATTTTAAAGATTTCAACATTTGTACAGTATTTGTTTTATGATTGTAAATTTTTCAATGAATAGCAGCTTTCTTTTAGCTTGATTCTTCAAGTTCTAAAAAGCATGAAGATTTACAAATGAAAGAAAAAGACTACAAAAAATAGATATATCTTCGATGAACTACACTGCAATGTTGTGTAGCTATCTTTTAGTGTGGTGAAATGTAATTTTAGAAGAAAGCGCCATGGTTTATTGTGTTATCCTTAAATAAGAGTCCTTATATAGGAAGTAACTATTCAAATCGACAATCTCTAACGAGCATTTTAGCGAAGTCTAAGAATGAAGGCTACTTTCGAACTGCTTATCTCCTAGCCTATTTTCACAAACAAAAAAAGTGGCCCTATTACAGGCCACTTTATCATACTATTATAAACTTAATCTTACTTAGGCCAAATCAAAACGGTCTAAGTTCATCACTTTGGTCCATGTTGCTATAAAATCGGTTACGAACTTCTTCTCAGAATCGGAAGAACCGTATACTTCAGCATACGCACGTAGCTCCGTATTGGAACCAAAGATAAGATCGGCACGTGTACCTGTCCAGGTTACGCTTCCCGTTTTACGGTCGCGTCCAGAGAATACTGTTTCGTTATCCGAAGCATCTTCCCATTTTACGCTAAGATCTAAAAGATTTACAAAGAAATCATTCGTCAATACCCCACGACGGTCGGTTAAGACTCCATGTCTAGAACCGTCAAAATTGGTATCCAATACACGCATACCACCTATTAAAACAGTCATTTCAGGAGCGGTCAATTGCATCAACTGTGCACGGTCTACCAATAAGGCCTCAGCAGAAGCTTTATAATCCATATTCTTATAATTCCTAAATCCATCAGCAGATGGTTCTAAAGCTTCAAAGGAATATACGTCTGTCTGTTCTTGCGTAGCATCTGTACGGCCAGCAGTAAAAGGCACTTCTGCTTCGTGTCCTGCCTGTCTTGCCGCCTCTTCGATTCCAGCACTACCTCCTAGCACAATCAAATCTGCCATGGATATTTTGGTGTTACCGGTTTGCCTCGCGTTGAATTCTTTTTGAACACCTTCCAATACATTCAATATGTCGTTCAAGGCTTTAGGATTGTTCACTTCCCAGCTGCGTTGTGGCTCCAAACGGATACGTGCACCATTAGCACCACCACGTTTATCTGAATTTCTATAGGTAGATGCAGAAGCCCACGCCGTAGATACTAGTTGAGACACCGTTAACCCAGAGGCTAACAAGCGCTTCTTAAGTTCAGCAACATCAGCATCTGTAACCAAATCATGATTTACTGCTGGCACAGGGTCTTGCCATATTAATTCTTCTTTAGGAACTTCTGTTCCTAAATAACGATCTATAGGACCCATATCTCTGTGCGTTAACTTAAACCAAGCACGTGCAAAAGCATCTTCCAGCTCGGCTGGGTTTTCGTAGAAACGTTTGGATATCTTTAAGTAATCAGGGTCTATTTTTAAGGCAATATCCGCATCCGTCATCATCAAATCTTGCCTTTTACTGGCATCACCTGCTCTAGGTGCTTGTTTGGCGGCAGAAGCCGCAGTAGGTTTCCACTGACCTGCACCGGCTGGACTCTTAGTTCTTTCCCAATCGTAATCTAAAAGCACCTTAAAGTAGTCGTGGTCCCATTTGGTCGGGTTTGGTGTCCATGCACCTTCAATACCACTTGTAATCGTATCGTCCAATACACCTGTTCCAAAAGAATTCTTCCATCCCTTGCTCTGTTCTACTATACTTGCACCTGCTGGCTCTGCTCCCACATACTCATCTGGATTAGCAGCACCGTGTGCTTTTCCAAAGGTATGTCCACCAGCAGTTAAGGCTACTGTTTCCTCATCGTTCATGGCCATACGACCAAAAGTCTCTTTCATCAACTTAGCCGTTCCTAAAGGATTGGATTCTCCGTTTGGCCCTTCTGGATTTACATAAATAAGTCCCATGTGAGAGGCACCTAAATTAGCTTCCAGGGTATAATCTCCTTCAGAAAAACGATCGTGGTTACCCATCCATTCTTTTTCAGAACCCCAATAAATATCCTCTTCTGGCTGCCAGATATCCTCACGACCACCACCAAAACCAAAGGTTTTAAAGCCCATAGACTCCAAAGCACAGTTTCCGGTAAGAATCATTAAATCTGCCCAAGAAAGTTTTTTACCATATTTCTGTTTTATGGGCCATAACAACAAACGAGCCTTGTCCAGGTTACCATTATCCGGCCAACTGTTCAAAGGAGCAAAACGCTGTGATCCAGAACCGGCACCACCACGGCCGTCGCCTATACGGTACGTTCCAGCACTATGCCAAGCCATACGAATCATAAAAGGTCCGTAATGACCATAATCGGCAGGCCACCAATCTTGGGAAGTGGTTAACGCTTCTACAATATCTTTTTTTACCTGTGCCAAGTCTAAGGACTTAAATTCTGCAGCATAATCAAAATCGGCATCCATTGGGTTGGACAAGGCCGAGTTTTGACGCAGCACGTTTAAGCGTAACTGATTAGGCCACCAATCTAAATTATTAGTGCCACCGCCAGCAGTTTCGTTAAGAGCTCCGCCCAAGTATGGGCATTTACTGGAATCATTGATATCCCACGCAGTACCTTCGGGATTGTTGTTATTCGTATCCATTGTTCTGATGTTTTTAGACTTTACGGTATAAAGTTATACAATTGTTACTGGTCTAGAATAGCTAAACTCTTGTTTTGTCCTATTTTGCTATTGATATTTCTTATGTTGACAGGCAATTAGCAAAGTAAAAATCGATAGCAAAAAAGACCTGCAACGCACTTGGCGCTGTAGGTCTCTAGTAAAATAGGTGTATTAAGATTTCGGGGGGAACGTTTCTACTATGGGATTCGTTACTGTTTATAGAATTTTGTACTTCGCTTACCATTCGTATCCAGTACTTGTAGTATATACAATCCGCTAGCCAAATCGGAAACGTTGATTTTCGCATTTTTAGCGGCACCCTTCTTTACCGTTGTACCAGAAGTGGTAACAATAGAATAGTGCGAACTGTCGCTTGTTTCGTTATTTAGATTTATGTATTCAACGGCAGGATTGGGATAAATCGACAAAATGATATCGGACTCCAAGCCTAAGGGTTCCAAAACCTCCAAAAGACCTAATTCTGTTGCTTCTCCTAAGAAGGTAAATGGATACTCCATACTATATTCAGATGCCACATTTTGGGAGCAGAAGGTGCGTACACGCACTATATATTTCGCATCTATTTCCAATGCTTTTAACGTAATTATAGGGTCGGAAACATATTCTGTTTGCCATGTATCGGAGATACTATTTTTATATTGAACCTCATAAAGCGCATCTAAAACCGGATTCCACTGAACAGTTATCTCCTTAGCCTTGGCATCGGCAAGCATATGTCCTTCAGGTGCTGTAAGTCTGCAATTGGTAAGCGCTGCTCCAGAAACCAAAAGGGAAAAATCCTGTGCGCCGTTTTCAAGATTGCCTTTATGAGTAACGGTTAGGGTATAGCTACCTTCTGCATTTGGTATCTCAATACGTTCAAAGGGATCTACATGGTTATCGGCTTTTATAGCCGGAGCCGTTGCGTTGGCAGCACTTAGTCTCCATGGATAGAAATCGACTCCGTTTTGCGTGATTCGGATATCCAAATCGTTTACCAAAGCAGCAGTGGTATCGTTTAAGATTCCTTTGTTAGTTTTATTGGAGGCTGGATCCGTCCAAGAGATCGAAGCATTCAGGTTTTCTATCCCATTGGCGGTAAGGGTTAGCGAGTAGGTATGCCCTTCTTTCAAATTCGTTTCTTCTATGATGGTAGTATACTTCTTATTTTGTAATAGTTCAGCAGCGTTTTTAGCGTTCATGATACCCCATCCCATTTTATAATCGGGGCCAGTTTCAGCAACGTCATCAGCCGTATGTAAAGCAAGTGCTTTTAGCGTAGCAGCCTTCATGTAGGTGCCGTATAATTGTTGGTTATACTGTTGCAAAAGAAGCAAAGCGCCAGTTACCCCCGGTGTTGCCATAGAAGTGCCTGAGGATAGGCCGTAACTTTTATCCGTTTGGGCAGCGGTTGAAAAAATAGAAGAACCATCGCCGGCAAGGTCGGGTTTTATCCTACCATCGTCTACCGGACCAAAACTACTGTATGCAGAAACCGATGCATTCCTTAAATCGCCATTGCGAGCTATTTTGGTGTTGGCAGCAGCAACCGTCAAGCTATTTTTTGTCAATGTAAATCCGAGCATTAGATCAAAGCCATCTACCGAATTTCCTGAAATAGGTGCCTCGTTATCCTTTCTTTTTTGCGCATTACCCGCAGCGTTTACCATTAAATAATAGGGCGCATTGTACATGATATTGTCCCAGTCTTGGGACACTTTTATATAGGACCCAAAATACCAATCCGGCACACGGTCTGTCATTATACCATACGAGTGGTTAGAAAGCAATAATCCATTCGCAGCGGCCTCAGCAACCTCAATTTTATCTCTTAACCAGTCGTTCGTTATCACATTGGCAGCATAGGCAACGCCTTGGGCATCTTTCTTTACTCCTGCTGAAATTAGACTTCCGGTAACCATGGTAGCATGGTTATCCGTTTCAGTACTACTGTCACCTACAATTGCCCTAATATCATATTCTTGATGCGTGGTAAGTGCTACACCAGAATCCCATACACCAACCTGCATACCAGAACCGTCCAAATTCAAATCTAGCATTCCGTTTGTGTGCAAGGTATTAGCTCTTGAGGTTTGACTAGCATTATCGGAATAGGTTTCATAATAGATAGGACTCCCATCCACTCCTACTTCTTGAAGGGCTACTTTGGTTCCATCGAGCATCACTTCCCTAAGTTTCCAATGATTAGCTTTAGCAAGGGTCAAGGTTTTTTTCCTATTTTCCTCAAAATCGAATTCTAAATCGACATGCATTGCCCCTATTTTAGAAAAATCATAGTCTTTCTTAATAATCTGCTTTAAGGCATCGGACTGTGCTGAAATTATTCCTGTGGTGCTTAGTAGCGGAACAAAAAGACACAAAACGAAACGCAGGTAGCTCCTTGGTTGTTGATAGTCCATAAGTAGGTAAATTATTGATTGTAGGATTTGGACTACAATTATACAAACCTATTAGGATTCAGTTGACTATAACATCTACTTATTCGATGAAAAGCATACCGAATAGTAACTTCTTGTTGTGAAAGTGTCTTTTTATGATGTTTGTAGGTTTTTTCTTATAAAATAATTAGTTAAGTAACTCCTTATTTCGGATTAAATTTTAGGATTACATACACAGGAAAGTGATCGCTATAGCCTCCTAAATATTTACTACCAGCATATGTACGGTATGGATTACCCTTATACTTACCCGACCTTTCCTTTAAAAAAGATGCATCAAAAATATTCGCGGTTGAGAAACTATGAGTGCCCTTTTCGAAATTGAGGAAATTATGGGAAATGATAATCTGATCGAACAAGCTCCAGGTCTTCTTATAATTGGCACTGCCTCGTTGCTTTGGATAATGCAGTTTTTCCATGGGGTTATATAAGCTACTATCTTCCAACAAGTTTTGAATACTCTTAGAAGTAGGGTCATCATTAAAGTCTCCCATTACCAAGTAATTAGGGCTCAGTTCACTTTCTTCAATAGTCTTCATTTTTTCCCTAATGACATTTGCCGCCACCAAACGCTTGTATTCGGTAACATCACCACCATCCCTTCTAGACGGCCAATGATTTACAAAAACATGAACGGTTTCAGTATTCAAGGTTCCCTTTACATATAATATATCCCTAGTTGTATCTCGAGCTCCATTTAAATTATCTACCAGTAACGGCAATGCTTCTGATGTAATCACCTGAAAGAACTTAGGGTTGTACACTAAGGCCGTATCTATTCCACGTTCATCAGGCGACTCGTAATGGACATAACTATAATTCAAGCCATCTAGCGGTGTGGTGCGTATCAAATCTTGAATAACTGTTTGGTTTTCAACCTCCGAAATTCCAATAAGCACTGGAGGGTATTTGTTGTCTTCTTTACCAATATCAAAGATTGTGCGTGCCAACTTGCTGCGTTTACTGGCATATCTTTCTAAGGTCCATTCCTTAAATCCCGTAGGTGTAAAATCTTCATCCAAAGTGTGTTTATTGTTCTCCGCATCAAAGAGATTCTCTAAATTATAAAAAGCAATCGTGTATAATTGGTCTTTAGATTTTCTTTTAAAAAAGGGAAAACGCATAGTGGGTTTTATTGAGTTGATAAATTTACTACAATAGGATGGCTGTTTTGCTTAATTTTGCACTTTACCCACCTATGTTAGAAAAGAAAACAACAACGTACGAAAAAGTAGTCCTTATTGGTATCATCAATAGGGAGCAACCCGAAGACAAAGTAACCGAGTATCTAGACGAGCTAGAATTCCTTACCTATACCGCCGGTGGCGAAGTAATAAAACGCTTTGTACAGCGCATGGACCTCCCCAATCCAAAGACACTTATTGGAAGTGGCAAACTTTTGGAAGTAGAGACTTTTGTTCATGAAAATGATATAGGTTCTGTTATTTTCGATGACGAACTTAGCCCTACCCAACAGCGAAATATAGAGAAACAACTCCGCTGTAAAATCATTGATCGTACCAGCCTTATCCTAGATATTTTTGCCCAACGTGCACAAACAAGCTATGCGCGTACTCAAGTTGAGCTGGCACAATATGAGTATCTATTGCCCAGATTAACCGGACTGTGGACACACTTGGAGCGCCAAAAAGGGGGTATTGGTATGCGTGGCCCCGGGGAAACAGAGATTGAAACGGATAGGCGAATCGTTAGAGACCGAATTACCCTTTTAAAGAAGAAATTGCTTAAAATTGACCGGCAAATGGAGACGCAGCGAGGAAATCGAGGTGCCTTGGTCCGAGTTGCCCTAGTAGGTTATACCAACGTAGGAAAATCTACCTTAATGAATGTGATTAGTAAAAGTGATGTCTTTGCAGAAAACAAGCTCTTTGCCACCTTGGACACTACCGTACGAAAAGTGGTCATAGGAAACCTCCCTTTTCTTTTAAGCGACACGGTAGGGTTCATTAGAAAACTACCTACACAATTGGTAGAAAGCTTTAAAAGTACATTGGATGAGGTTAGGGAAGCAGATTTATTATTACATGTAGTAGATATTTCACATCCACAATTTGAGGAGCATATAGCCTCTGTTCACAAGATACTGGACGAAATAAAGAGTTCGGACAAGAAAACAATCATGGTGTTCAATAAGATTGACCAATATGAGCACGAAACCATAGAAGAGGACGACCTTATCACGGAACGGACCTCTCGCCACTTTACCATTGCAGAATGGAAACAAACTTGGATGGAAAAAGTAGGAGACCGTGCCTTGTTCATTTCAGCTCTAAATAAAGAAAATCTAGATGAATTTAGAAAAAGGGTCTATGATGAAGTCAGAGATATTCACGTAACCCGATTTCCGTATAACAACTTTTTATATCCAGAACATTTGGACGAGTATTGATATAATAAAACTTAAAACAGTGTAGTTCATCGATCAATTTAAACCACTGCTATTTTTCACCACACTATAGGATGTCTTCACAACATAAATTGCCCAAAAAAAGATTTGATGGCCTACATTTGACATGTAATTAAGTGACAATGTTGACCCCAAATCAATAAGAATTTATAGCCAAAGTAAAACCCAAATTTTACGATAATTACTTAACCAAAAAAAACCCTGCTCTAACGAGCAGGGTTTTTTAATTAACTAATTTTTTAATTTAAAATGCGTAGTTAAGACCAAATAGGAAAAAGGTCTGTAAAGCATTGTCTACATTTTCAAACGTAGTTGTAGGATCAGTGTTAAGGGCAAAGTTCAAAGCCTCTTGTTTATTGTCCCTTAAACCAAACTCAAATCCAAGTCCTATTCCGTTCAATAAGGTATAGCCTATAGAATTGGACCAAGTGTAGTTAGATAAATCACCATTCTCATAACTCTGGAACATAGAGAAGTTTGTCTTAAAGTTTACAGCCCCTATTTTTTTAGTGTAGTCCGCCACAATTTTAGCTCCCAAAGAGGATTGAAAAACAGCATCATTACTACTGAATACAAAGTTGTAGTTTAATGGATGTATTACCACCACCAAATCGGTAATTGGGGTCCAAGTAGCACCTACCCCCAAATCAAGGTATCCTGGATCATTAAAGTTGCTCAAAATAGTAGTTCTATACTCTCCTAAAGTAGATATAGCAAACTTTTCACTTAGTTTACGACCGTATAGGGATGTAATTGTAAACACATCAGCAGCTTGTCTAAAGCCATCTTCATCCGTAGCCAAGTCCTTGTCATCAAACTTTACCCATCCTAGATTTACGTTTCCAGAATTTCTCCAGAAAAATTTATCCCGATTCAAATTAGCAAAACCATTTACCGTAATACCAATGTTTCCAGATGAGTTGTTCGGAGAACCTTGTGCGTACCAGTTATTAAATTCACTCAAGCTAAGGCCAATGGTTCCGAAGGCTCCCTTCTTCCAGCCTGGAAGTGCATCTATTTTGCCTTGTATGGCATCTAATCTCCCTTGAATAGCGGCAATCGAATCTTTCTTTGGGCCTAGTTGGGACTTATACTCCTCTACAGTTTGTGAGAAACCAAGAACACAAGTAAATACAAGCGCAATGGTTAAAAAAATGTTTTTCATGATTTTGTATTTAGTTATTTAGAAACACAAAAGTAATAATAGTCACATTTCAATGCCCAATAAATACATTTTATTTTTTTTTGTATAATGGCACAGAAGAGCAAGCTTCGCCATACATGACGGAATTGGCCACAGATACTAACTTTTGCGTTAAAAACAAATAGGCATTGGGCGGAACAGGTTTATTACTACACCCTTTTATGATGACTGACTTATCCTGAAAAACAGAAACGTCCAAATCATCTATTATCTTTTGGTATATGGAAGTTTCTAAATCTACCAAATTGCCTTGCACTATCTTTTTTGCATAGGGCTGTAAACGTGTAGTTATGAGCATGTAGGCCCAACCGGGCACAATAGCATCGGTAGAGCAGTTTAAGGCAACGAAAGTATTTGAATATTGTCCCCAATCATGCTCCGTAAGAAAGGACCTAAATTCCCTTTCCCTTAAAATAAACCCTTCGTATAACCAGTCTTTTAGGTCCAAGACCTTTCTTTCCCCTTTTGGATAATAATCTTCCAAATCAAAGGTGACTAGTTTACTTTTGGCTACTTTATTGATAATTTCTTCTGGCATACTATAAAATAAGATGGTATCCTATACCTAAATCTTGACATGCTCGTGTTATAGCATTCCAAGCTCTAACTTTGCTTCATCGCTCATTAAATCCTGAGTCCAAGGTGGGTCAAACGTAATTTCTACCTCGGCATCCTTAATAGCATTCAAAGATTTTACTTTTTCCTCTACTTCTACTGGTAGGGTTTCAGCTACTGGACAATTGGGCGACGTAAGTGTCATTAGTATCTTCACCTCATTATCTTCGTTTACCAAAACATCGTAAATAAGCCCCAACTCATAAATATCTACAGGTATTTCTGGGTCATATATAGTTTTTAGCACTTTTACTATTTTCTCGCCTAAGTCGGCACTATCTGTTGCTGTGTCTATTTCGCTCATGTCTTAACTTAATTGTGTTTGATAGGCTACGGCATATAGTTTGATCTGCTTAATCATACTTACCAAACCGTTGGCCCTCGTTGCGGACAAATGTTCTTTTAATCCGATTTCGTCTATAAATTGAGTATCGGCCTCAATAATATCTAGTGGTTTTTGGTTACTAAAGGCACGTATTAAAATCGCGATTATTCCTTTAGTAATAATCGCATCACTGTCTGCAGTAAAAACCAATTTATCCGCTTCCAAATCGGCATGTACCCATACCTTGCTCTGGCATCCTTTGATAATATTATCGTCTGTTTTGTATTCTTCGGCTATTAGTGGCAGCGATTTTCCAAGATCTATCATATACTCGTAACGCTGCATCCAATCCTCGAATAGGGCAAATTCATCTACTATTTCTTGCTGTATCTCCTTAATCTTCATCTCCATAGTTTATACAAAAATACAATAACAAAAGAAGGATTTCAATACTTTAAGCGAATGATCCCGAGTAGTACTATACAAGCATAGCTGCAGCTCGTTTTACGCCTGCGACCAATACATCTACTTCCCCTTTGGTATTGTAAAAACTAAAACTCGCTCTAACCGTACCTGGGATTTTATAGAAGTCCATAATCGGCTGTGCACAATGGTGACCCGTGCGAACCGCGATTCCCAATTTATCCAAAATCGTTCCTATATCATATGGATGAACGCCATTGATATTGAAAGAAATCACTGAAGTTTTCTGTTTTGCAGTACCGTAAATTTTAAGTCCATCTATCTTTAATAGTTCTTCCGTAGCGTATTCCAATAACTCATGCTCGTAGGCTGCAATCTGCTCAAAACCAATAGCGTTCATATAATCCAATGCTGCCCCAAAGGCAATACCTCCACAAATATTAGGCGTGCCTGCTTCAAATTTATGCGGTAAGCCGGCATAAGTCGTTTTTTTAAAGGTCACTTCTGCAATCATTTCGCCACCTCCTTGGTAGGGTGGTAATTTATTTAGCCATTCTTCCTTACCATACAACATACCCACACCTGTTGGGCCACATATCTTGTGTGCGGATACCGTATAGAAATCCACATCCAAGGCCTGCATATCAGCAACCAAATGCGGTGCCGCCTGAGCACCATCGATTAAGACCGCCGCACCCACATTGTGAGCTTTGCTTATTATTTGTTCTATAGGATTAATAGTCCCTAAAGCATTAGAGATATGGTTACAAAAAACCAATTTGGTTTTATCAGAAAGCAAGCTGTCATAGACATCCATTAGCAGTTCCCCTTCCTGATTCATAGGAATGACTTTTAAGATAGCACCCGTACGCTCGCAAAGCATTTGCCAAGGCACAATATTAGAATGATGTTCCATGGCGCTAACCAAGACCTCGTCTCCTTTTTTAATAAAGGCTGAAAAACCATTGGCAACAATATTTATACTGTGCGTAGTACCCGAGGTATAAATAATCTCATGGGCGTGCTTGGCGTTGAAATGCTTTTGAATTTTGTGACGTGCCTCCTCATATTTATCCGTCGCTTCTTGAGAAAGCGCATGCACTCCTCTGTGGATATTCGCGTTGTAATTGGAATAATAGTCAACAATTACATCGATTACCTGTTGTGGGGTTTGTGAAGTTGCCGCATTATCCAGATAAACCAATGGTTTCCCATTGACTTCTCGTTTTAAAATGGGGAAATCATCTCTTATTTTAGTTAAATCAAACATAGCAATTCAATTGAATTACAAAGATACTTACTGTAGGGTAAATTAATGGCTCTTTCATGGGATTCCTTAAATAAGAAAACCATGAAAGAGACCGCAATCTGAAAGCTCTGATTTAGAAACGAAAACCTAAACCGAACTTTAAGAATCCTAAATTGTAATCTGGTCGAAAACCTGGAGAATACCTTATGTTGTCATACTGTCCTTGGATAAAAAACTTATCACTAAGGTCATAAGAAAGTCCAACGTTGAAATTGAAGCCGCTGTCCGTATTTGTATCGTCAAAAGTCTCTCCACCGGCACGTCCTTCAAAATGCGAATTAATAAAAGTATAACCAAAACCAATGCTTGGTCTTAATTTGGGAATGCCCGCAATTTGAAATTCTGAAAATAGTTTAGGTTGAAACAACCAATTGGTTTCCCTAAAATCTGAAGAACTCGGCATCCCATTAAACCCGTCAAATGATTGGATATTATCTGTCAACATTCCAACATTAAACGCTGCTCCAATTTTAGCCACTTTAAGGTCAAGAAAACGATACTTGATACCAAAGTCAACTACACCAGAATTATCGTTGCCAAGATCACCAGCAATCGAAATGGGATAATTGGCCTCCACACTCCATTTTTTGTCTTGGGCAAAAGTAGTTACTGACACTAGGAACAAAAGTCCCAAAAGTAGTTTTACATTCATATGATTACCGTTTTTTGTCTTCGTAAATGTAAACCACAACAACTATAGGGAAATCCAACAAAAAGTTAAAGCGTAGCTAAGGGAATCATAAAAAACCTCTCCTAACAGCTCAAAAAGTGTACTTAACCAACTTTGTTGAAAGCTGTGGAGACGATTGTTATCTAAACATATAGTTCACCGACAATTGAATAACGGCATTATAATTTTGTGCGCCAGGAAGCCCGTTAAGTCGGTTACGAAGTCCAACATAAAACCTAGGTGACACCGATAAGTCCTCGGTCAATTTAAAACCCAAGCCTACGGCAGCACCATAATCGAGTTGAAAATCGCCTGAAACAGAAGATTTTCTATCCCCAGTTACGTTAGAGGCCTGGTCCAAATCCTTGAGTTTAGTAACTTGGTTTAATAAGAAGCCAAACTGTGGGCCAAATTCTACGTCCCATTTATCGTTCAAAGCAAATTTTCCTAAGATGGGAACCGTAATAAAGTTAAGCTGAACATTGGTTCTAAAATCATTATCATCTCCGGCTGCACCTCCGTTTTCAATAGCTGCCAAATCCGTACTGAACTGAAACCCCTGAGAAGAATACAACAATTCTGGTTGCAACTTGAATTTTTCCGAAAAATCAATCTCTAAAAAAACACCACCATGACCGGAGAATCGGAATTTTAAACCCTGGGTTAAATCACCTACAATAGACGAATAGTTGAGTCCACCTTTGATTCCGAAACGTGTTTCTTGGGCGGTTCCCATTTGGCATAAAAACATAAAAAGAGCCGTTACGAAAACGGCTCTTTTATATGTTGTACTATTAAATATCATTTTTCTACAAATCAAAACCAAGATTAACACCTAGCTTCTTAGCTATTAATTTATTAATTCTTGCCTTTAACTCAGGAATACGTACACTCTCCAAAACGTTATTGGCAAAAGCATACATTAACAAGGCTCTAGCCTCCTTTTTAGGGATTCCCCTAGTCTGCATGTAGAACATAGCATCCTCATCCAATTGACCAATAGTACAACCATGGGAACATTTTACGTCATCGGCAAAAATCTCCAATTGCGGCTTTGTATTTATCGTAGCCTTGTCGCTTATCAAAATATTATTATTTTTCTGAAAAGCATTAGTCTTTTGAGCAATCTTGTCTACAATAATCTTCCCGTTGAAAACCCCTGTAGAACTATCGCCATAAATTCCTTTATAATCTTGATGGCTCTCACAATTCGGTTCAATATGATGTACCAAAGTATGGTGATCTACATGCTGCTTTTCACCTAAAATAGTAACCCCCTTCATGGTAGAGTCCATATACTCGCCATTTTGATAGAAATTAAGGTTGTTACGGGTTAATTTTCCGCCAAAAGAGAAAGTGTGTACTTTTACGTGGCTCTTTCCTTTTTGATCAACGTAGGTATTGTCTATCAAAGATGCGGTAGCAGTATCGTTCTGTATTTTGTAATAGTCTACAATAGCACTTTCCGCAGCAAATATTTCGGTTACAGAGTTCGTAAGCACCTCATTAGCCGTAAGGCTTTGATGTCTTTCTATAATCTGTACCTCTGCATTTTCCTCTACAATAATCAAGTTTCGGGGTTGCAACATTATAGACGCCTCGTTACCTGTTGCAAAATGTAAGATTTCAACAGGTTTTTTAGGCATTTTATTCTTTGGAATATAGATATAAGCACCCTCCCTACAAAAAGCCGTGTTCAAGGTAGTCAAGGATTCATCCTTAGAGGCCACCTTATTAAAGTACACATCCACAATCTGCTTATACATGGGTTTGGTCAAAGCCGAACTCATTAAACAAATATCCACGCCATCGTGCGTCGTTTCCGAAAGATGCGAACTGTACACACCGTCTATAAAAACGATTTTATACGTGTCTATTTCATGAATAAAGTACTTTTTAACGTCCTTATATTCAATCGCATTATCCTGTTTTGGAAAAATACTAAAATCTATCTTTTGAAGACTATTTAAAGAGGTGTACTTCCAAGCTTCCTCTTTTTTGGAAGGGAATCCTTTATTCTCAAAATTCTTTATGGCTTCCGTACGCACATCGTGAACGGGATGTTCAACATCCACATTGTTCTCAAAGGCCATAAAGG